>NZ_SSDN01000034.1:0-15967 GCF_004794355.1 Microbacterium sp. K36
ACCCCTGCACAGTATCCGCGGGGGGCGGCAAGCAGGACGCGCTTGTGTCCGGGCACCGGGATTGCGGTCCTGGTCGTCCATCCGCTGACGCCAGAACTGCCGCTCCGTCAGCGGCTCCTCGTCGGGATGATGCCGACGGTGATGGGCGACGTACGTGGCGTACGCGGTGTCGCCCATCAGCGTCGTCATGTACCAGCGGATGCCGCGGCCGACCCGGCCGAGGGCGCTCCACAGCGCCCGCAGCGGGGAGATCGCGGCATCCGTCCGATCCATCGCGTGGGTCATCTCAGTGCCGTGCCGCCGCGCGCTCTTCGGCGAGGATCGGCTCCCACTGCTTCTCCAGCTCGCGCTCCTCCGCGTCGGGGAGGAAACCGGCCGGGGCGAAGCGGCGGGACGGCACGGGCGGGTCCTCGGTGTTCTCGCCGCCGCCGTTGCGGATCGCCTTCACGGTCGCGATGACCGCCATGACGATGACGATGATCGCGAGCACCACGAAGATGATCGACAGCGTGCCCTGCACCGCGGTGTTGCGGATGACGGCCTGCAGCACCTCCGGCGCGCCGAGCGTGGTGTCACCGGAGTTCAGCGCCTCCAGGTAGCGGAAGTGGTTCGCCCAGTATCCGATCGCCGGCACCGGCGAGAAGATCTTGTAGAGCGAGGCCGTGATGGTGACGACCGCGGTGAAGGCGAGCGGCAGCGCGATGATCCACAGCCACCGGAAGTAGCTGCGACCACGCTTGGCGACGATGGCCAGCACCACGGCGAGCGCGATCGCCGCGAGCAGCTGGTTCGCGATGCCGAACAGCGGGAAGAAGGTGTTGATGCCGCCGAGCGGGTCGGTGACGCCGAGGATGAGGATCGCTCCCCAGCCGGCCACCATGATCGCGGTGCAGATCCACACCCCGGGACGCCAGGAGACATCGCGGAACTTCGGGAACCAGGCGCCGATCGAGTCCTGCAGCATGAAGCGCGCGACCCGGGTTCCGGCGTCCACCGCCGTGAGGATGAACAGGGCCTCGAACATGATCGCGAAGTGGTACCAGAACGCCATGAGCGCCTGTCCGCCGAGGGCCTGCTGCATGATGTGCGCGAGGCCGAGCGCGAGCGTGGGAGCGCCACCCGTGCGCGAGACGATCGACTCCTCGCCGACCGCCGCCGCCGTGCCGGTGAGCATGTCGGGGGTGAGGTTCACCCCGGTCAGCCCGAGCGAGTTCACGAAGGCGACCGCTCCCTCCACGGTGCCCCCGGTCGCGGCGGCCGGGGCGTTCATGGCGAAGTAGATGCCCTGGTCGATCGAGATCGCGGCGACGAGGGCCATGATCGCGACGAACGACTCCATGAGCATTCCGCCGTAGCCGATGAACCGGGTCTGCCGCTCCTTCTCGACGAGCTTCGGCGTGGTGCCCGACGCGATCAGCGCGTGGAATCCGGACAACGCGCCGCAGGCGATCGTCACGAACAGGAAGGGGAAGAGCGGCCCGGCGAACACCGGACCCATGCCGTTCTCGCCGAAGATGCTCACCGCGGGGACCGAGATCTCCGGACGCACGAGGACGATCGCGCCGGCGAGCATCACGATGACGCCGATCTTCATAAAGGTGGAGAGGTAGTCGCGCGGCGCGAGCAGCAGCCACACCGGCAGCACCGCGGCGATGAAGCCGTAGATGATGATGCCCCAGGCGATGGTGGTGCGGTCGAGGTGGAAGATCGCCTGGCCCCACTCGGTACCGGCGACCCAGCCGCCGCCGATGATGGCGGCCATGAGCAGCACGAAGCCGATGATCGAGACCTCGGTCACCTTGCCCGGGCGCAGGTAGCGCAGGTACACGCCCATGAAGAGGGCGATCGGGATGGTCATCGCGACGGAGAAGACGCCCCACGGGCTCTCGCCGAGGGCGTTGACGACGACGAGCGCGAGGATCGCGACGATGATGAGCATGATGAGCAGCGAGGCGATGATCGCCGCGGTGCCGCCGATCTTGCCGAGCTCCTGCCGCGCCATCTGGCCGATGGTTCGGCCGCCGCGTCGCATCGAGAAGAAGAGCACCGTGTAGTCCTGCACGGCTCCCGCGAGCACGACGCCCACGATGATCCAGATGGTGCCGGGGAGGTACCCCATCTGCGCCGCGAGCACGGGGCCGACGAGGGGGCCGGCGCCGGCGATGGCGGCGAAGTGGTGACCGTAGAGCACCCGGCGGTCGGTGGGGACGTAGTCCTTGCCGTCCTGCTTCACCTCGGCGGGCGTGGCCCGGCGGTCGTCGGGGCGGGTGATGTACCGCTCGATGACCTTGGAGTAGAAGCGGTAGCCGATCAGGTAGGTGCAGACGGCGGCGAAGACGAACCAGATCGCGTTCACGGTCTCGCCACGCACGATGGCGAGCATCACCCAGGCGACGCCGCCGAGGAGGGCGATGGCCGTCCACAGCAGGATCTTCGGCAGGGTCCAGCGGCGGCTCTTCGCCTCGTGCTCCGCGGAGAGGGCGACGGGCGGGAGGTTCGGGTCGGTCTCGATGACGGGGTCGTCGTCGACGAGCCCGGCGCCGTCGCGGCGGCGCGACGAAGGTGCGGTCATGGGGTTCTCCTCTGGGGGCGCATCATTGCGTCTCCCCACGGTAGGGAGTGCGTGCCGCTGCCGCCTCCGGACGCGGGGACGCTGCGACGAGCGGCGGCGGCCGTGCGACGAACGGAGGCCCGGACGTCCCCCGGCACGTCTGCACGACCCGGATACGACGGCACGGCCGCACGAGGGATTCCCTCGTGCGGCCGTGACCGGGTCGTGCAACCGTTCCCGGATCACCCGGGGGCGTCGGTCTCCGGAGGCGCGGTCGGCTCCGGAGTCGGCTCCGGGGTCGTGGTCGGATCCGGCGTCGGCTCGGGGGTGGGCGTCGGCTCGGGGGTCGGCGACGGCTTCGGCGCGGGAGTCGGCGTCGGCGCGGCATCCGCGGGCGTCGTGACCGTCACCACGGTGCGCACGGCCGAGTCACCGTACTGGACGAGTCCGAGGTAGCGGGTGCCGGCGGTCAGACCGGTCCAGCTCAGCTCGTAGCTCGTCTTCTCCCCGCGGACCGCGGCGATCGGGTTCGGCGTCGCGGTGAACGAGCCCTCCCCGTCCGGGAGCACGGAGGCGTGGGTCATGTCCCACGTCATCGGCCCGGTGGTCGCGTACACGTTCGCCACGACGAGGTAGGTGCCCGCGGTCGGTGCGGGGATCGTCACCTGCTCGTCGGCCGAGCCCGTCGCCGACTGCCAGCGCTCGTAGTAGCGCAGGTCGTCCGGGCTCACGACCCGGTAGACGGTGAGGTCGAGATCGCTGCCCTCGTCGTCGGAGGAGTCGAGGTCGAAGCGCGAGAGCGTGGCGCCCTCCGGCACGTCGACGATCCAGGACACGTCCTTGTTCGCGTCGCCCGAGTTCTCGTTGCCCGAGTGCCCCTCGACCGGGTTGTCCGGGTCGCTGAGCAGTTGGAACGGCGTGAGACCCGAGACGCCCAGCGCCAGATCGCCGTCGAGGCCGGGGGTGATGTCGACGGTCGTGCTGCCGTCGACGCCGCTGCCGGTGATCTCGGCCGGAGCATCCGCCGTGACCGGGAAGACCGCGATCGGCGAGCGCACCGTGTTCTTCTTGCTCGTCCAGGTGAGCGACCCCGTGGCCCACTGCTCGACCGGCGCGGTGGTGCTGTCGAACGTGACCGTGAAGGTCTTCGTCTGCCCCGGCTTGTCGAAGGAGAGCTGGGACGGCGTGACGGTGACGTTCACGCCGGGGACGGAGGCCTTCGCCGTGAACACGCCCTTCTCGGTCGAGGTGACCGAGCGGGTGACGGTCTGCGCGCTGGCCAGGGACCCGATCGAGATCGATGCCTGGTTCAGATCGCTGCCGTCGATGGGGTCGATGCCGGGGAAGTCCGACAGCCCCTTCCCGTCGAGGAACGCCGCCCAGTCCTTGAAGCCGTTGAGGTAGAGCAGACCGGGGTTCAGGAACCGCGTCGCATCGACCTGTCCGGCACCCTGCTCGAACGGGTTCGTGTTCTTCGAGCCGTCGGGGAGCACGGTGTCGGAGGCGGTCGTCATCAGGGCCGAACGGATCTCGCCCGGGGTCGCCCGCGGGTGCTCCCCGAGGTAGAGCGCACCGAGGCCGGCGATGTGCGGGGAGGCCATCGACGTCCCGGAGAGGATGCCGAAGGTCGGGTCCTCACCCGGGGCGTTGTGCGTGGCGGCGAGGATCGCCACTCCCGGTGCGGCGATGTCCGGCTTGAGCACGTCGGTGCCGTCGGCGAGGACCGGTCCGCGGCTCGAGAAGCCCGCGATCTGCGGGGTCGGCGTGGTCACACCGGTGGTGTTCTCACCGACGAGGGTGATCGGCCGATCGACGCCGCCCTGCACGTAGGCGAGCACGGCCGCACGGTGCGCGGCGTTCAGGTGCACGGTCGGCACGGCGTGGAAGTCGTTGTCGAGGGAATCCGCACCACCGGGCACGTTCACTAGGACCATGCCGATGCCCCCGGCGTCCTTCACGACCTGGGACTTCTCCGCGCGGGCGTTGCCGCCGCGGTCGCAGACCACGATGTGTCCCGAGACCTTCGCCGGGTCGAGGGTGCCCGGCAGGCACAGCTGCGCATCCACCGCACCGGGCGCCGCGGCATCCGCGGCGGCGATGGAGGGACCGGAGACGCTCTCACCGAACGGGACGGTCACCGAGGCCCCGGCCTGCTCGAAGCCGTCGAACTGCACGGTGCCCTCCCACGTCGGGATGGTGGAGGCGGCGACCGTCGTGTACCACGGCGAGGCGTGGTCGGCGGTGACCGGATCGGGGCCGTCGTTGCCGGCGCTGGTCGCGACGAAGACACCGGCGGCTGCGGCGTTGAGGAACGCGAGGTCTTCGGGAGCCATCACGGTGCTCGCGGCGCCGCCGCCGATCGAGTAGTTGATCACGTCGACGCCGTCCGCGACGGCCTGATCGATCGCGGCGACGAGGTCGCTCAGGGCGCAGATGTCATCCGTGGTCACCGTCGTGTCTGGCCCGACGTAGCAGGCCTTGTAGGCCGCGACCTTCGCCCCGGGGGCGACGCCGGAGACCGTTCCGAAGTCGACGCCCTCGATCTCGGCGTCCACTCCGAAGTTGCCGGCGGCGGTGCTCGCCGTGTGCGAGCCGTGACCGTCGCCGTCGCGCGGGGAGAGGTAGTCGTACTGGAAGTCGAACCCGGCGGCCTGGGCTCCTGCGAAGAAGTACTGCCCGCCGATGAGCTTCGACGAGTAGTCGCGCTCGTCCCAGTCCTGACCATCGACCATCGCGCCGCGGAACTGTCCGCCGTCGGACTTGTCGAAGTACACGTAGGTACCGTCGGTGTAGGGCTCGGTGCCCTTGTGCCGGTTCTTCTGCTTCTTCTGCTGCTTGAGCTTCTTGCCCTCGA
This sequence comes from Microbacterium sp. K36, assembly GCF_004794355.1. Taxonomy (NCBI): domain Bacteria; kingdom Bacillati; phylum Actinomycetota; class Actinomycetes; order Micrococcales; family Microbacteriaceae; genus Microbacterium; species Microbacterium sp. K36. The sequence goes on from NZ_SSDN01000034.1 coordinate 5,406, forward strand.
ACGAGGGGTGCTCGGGAGCGATGCCGGTGTCGATCACGCCCACCACGACGCCCTCGCCCGCCTTCTTCACGCCACCGGTCTGCTGCCACACCCCGCCACGCCCCTTGCGGTCGTCGCCGAGGCCGAGGTAATCGGTGGAGGTCTGCGCATCGGGGTGACGGATCTCGTCGGGATACACACCGAGGACGTCCTTCGAGGCGCGGAGCTGGTCCACCTGCTCACCCGAGAGGTCGGCGCTGAAACCGTTGAGCACCACCTGGTAGGTCGTGTCCGGGGTGACGCCGACGTCGTTGATGAGGCTCTTCTGCTCGGACTCGAGGTGCTTGACGTAGCGCTGCGCGTCCTGCGACTGCGTCTCGAGCTGCTCGCCCTCGTCAGGCTTCGTCGCCTTCAGGCCCTTGACGTCGCCTTCGTAGCTGGCGAGGGGATCGGCCTTCATGATCACGATGTAGTGCCCGGGGGTCCCCGCGACCGGAACGGGATGCGTCACCTCCCCGGTCGCTGCGTGGCCTGCGGTTGCCGTCGATGCGATGAACAGCGTCGCCAGGGTGGTGGCTGCTGCGATCCGAAGGGGTGTTCGACCCATATCTCGCTCCTGATGATCCGATGATCCCGATGCCGCGTCGTCGCCGCACCGCGGCTCACGATAGCCCCGCCACTCGGCGCCGGATCGAGAACTGAACGATGGTCGCCCCCGATCGTGCCGATCGGTCAGGATGGACGGCGGCCGACTCTCCGAATGTCGCCAGTAGGCTGGAGACGTGGCCCGAACCTCCGTCCTGTCGACCAGAGTGCTGCTGATCTGCGCGGCGATCGGTGTCGCCACGGGCATCCTCGGCGGCATCGCCGGATGGGTCACTCCCCTCCTCCTGGCCAGCCCGCTGCTGTTCCTCTACGGCCTGGTGCTGGGCTCGCACGTGCTGCCGGGCATCATCGCGCAGGAGGTGCTGCGGCTGCCGTTCGTGGCGCTCATCACGCACGTGTTCGCCGCCCTCATCGCGAGCGCCTTCAACCCGGCGTGGTCGCTGCGATTCATCGGCACCGCGCTGCTCTTCGGCCTCATCCAGGAGGGTGTCGCCGCCCTCACCCGCTATCGCTCCTGGGGCGCCTGGCGGTTCTTCGTCTCGGCGGTCGTGATCGGCGTCGTCGTGGCGGTGGCGGTGTTCTTCGCGGCGAACCTCGCGGTCATGCCGCTGTGGGCCCAGCTGCTGTACCTGGCCATCTCCGTGCTCGGCCCGGTGGCCTGGACGGCGATCGGCCTCGCCATCGGTTCGGCGCTGCGCACCGCCGGCGTCGCGCGCCGCTGATCGCGTACGGGCCCCGCTGGCAGCACAGGTAAGGCTCAGCTAAGTTAGAGGAACACCCTCCGTCGAACCAGGGACGTGCCGTGCGCCCATCCGCACCCCTCCTCCGCGTGCGCGAGCTGACCCTCACCCACGCGGATGCCGCGCACCCGTCGCCCCGTGACGTGACCTTCGACATCGGTCCCGGCGAGGTCGTGCTGCTGCTCGGCCCGTCCGGTTCCGGGAAGTCGACGCTCACGCTCGCCCTCAACGGCCTCATCCCGCACGCGCTGCCCGCGACGATGACCGGCACCGTCGAGGCCGGCGGTATCGACACCACCACGGCGCACACCGCGACACTCAGCACGCACGTCGCCATGGTCTTCCAGGATCCGGACGCGCAGATCGTCACGGGGACGGTGTACGACGAGGTGGCCTTCGGCCCGGAGAACCTCCTGCTCCCGGTCGAGGCCGTGCGGGTCCGCGTGGAGGACGCGTTGCGGCGCGTCGCCCTGTGGGAGCGCCGCGACGACAACCCCGACCACCTGTCCGGCGGGGGGCGGCAGCGTCTCGCCATCGCCTGCGCCCTCGCGATGGGCTCTCCTCTCATCGTGCTGGACGAGCCGACCGCGAACCTCGACCCCCAGGGGATCGACGACGTGTACGCGGCGCTGACCGAGGTCGTGGCCGCCGGAGACCGCGCCATCCTCCTCGTCGAGCACAACCTCGATGCGGCGATGCGCTTCGTCACGCGCACCATCGTGCTCGACCGCGAGGGCCGGGTGGTCTTCGACGGTCCGGCTGCCGAGACCATCCGCGCGCACGCCGACGAGCTCCTGGCGATGGGGGTCTGGCTGCCCGCCGCGACGCTCGCCGCCCTCCGCCTCCGCGACCGGGGCGTCGTCCTCGATCCGCTGCCGCTGACGCCCGAGGCGCTGGCAGCCGCGCTTCCTCCCGGCCCCGGCACCGCGTCCTCGGTGCCGGTCGGCGACCCTCGCCTCTTCGACCGGGAGCCGATCATCCGGGCCCGCGGCCTCACGGTCACACGGCGCCGCACCGAGATCCTGCACGGGGTCGACCTCGACATCGCCGCCGGGAGCCTCACGGCGATCATCGGGGCGAACGGCGCGGGCAAGACGACGCTGATCCAGGCTCTCGCCGGAGTCGTGCCGCCGCCGAGGGGTCGGGTCTCCGTCGACGGCATCGACCCAGGGACGGCCTCCCCCCGGGAGCTCGCGGCGCGCATCGGTTTCGTGTTCCAGAACCCGGAGCACCAGTTCATCGCCGCCACCGTTTTCGACGAACTCGCCCACGGTCTCCGCCTGCGCCACGTGCCGGACGACGAGGTCCGCACCCGCGTGGCGGAGATGCTGGAGCGGTTCGGGCTGACGCACAAGGCCGAGGTGCACCCGTTCCTCCTCTCCGGCGGCGAGAAGCGACGGCTCTCGGTCGGCACCGCCCTCATCAGTCGCCCCCGTGTCCTCGCCCTCGACGAGCCCACCTTCGGGCAGGACCGCGCCAGGGCGGCCGAGCTCCTGGCGCTGCTGGAGAGCCTCCGGGCGGACGGCACGACCGTGGTCATCGTCACCCACGACCTGCAGCTCGTCGCCGAGCACGCCACCGACACGGTCGTCCTCGCCGACGGGCGGGTCCGGGCGGCCGGTCCGACGGCGGAGCTGTTCGCCGATCCCGTGATCCTCCCCTCCGCGGGATTGCGCGTCCCCGCGTTGCAGCGCGTGCTCACCGAAGCCGGGTGGGAGGTGTCGCCATGACGATGACCACGCTCGATCCGTATGCGCCGCTCACGGCCACGTCGCGGCGGCAGTTCCTCTACGGCCTCAACCCGCTGGCGAAGGTCGCCGGCTTCGCCCCTGCGATGCTGCTCCTCGTCTTCGTGCGGGATCTGGCCACCCCCGCCGTCTTCCTCGTGCTCGCCTACGCCCTCATCCTCGTCGGGGCGCGGGTGACGGGGCGTCTCCTCGCGCTGCTCCTGCTCGGTCTGCCCGCGGGCATGGTCGCGATCGGCGTCGGCTTCTCGCTGTGGGTCGACGCGGCCCTGGTCGCCGACACCATCCCCGTCGTGACGATCGGCGACTGGACCCTCTACGGCGGCGCCCTCCTCATCGGGTTCGCCACGGCGCTCCGGCTCGGATCGATCGTCGCGCTCGCGCTCGTCGGCGGCCTCACCACCAGCGGTTCCGACCTCGTGCGTGCGAGCGTGCAGCAGCTGCGCGTGCCGTACCGCATCGGCTACACGGCCCTGGCCGCCTTCCGCTTCGTGCCCCGCTTCGGGCACGAGCTCGCCGTCATCCGAGCCGCGCACCGGGTGCGCGGCTCGCACGGCGGCCGCGGCCCGTTCGCCCGGATCGCGCGGGGCTGGGGCTACATCGTCCCGCTGCTCGCGGGCGCCATCCGGCATGCGGAGCGCGTCGCCCTCGCGATGGACTCCCGGGCGTTCGGCGCGCATCCGACCCGGACCGAGCGGCACCTCGTGCCGTTCCGGACGAGGGACACCGTCTTCACCGTGGCCATGCTCGCCGCCTCGGCGGCGATCCTCGTCGTCTTCTTCCCCTGGCAGCTCCCCTGAAAGGTGTCCGCATGGCATTCAGCAAGATGGTCAAGCCGGAGACGGCCGAGCTCCTGCACCTCACGGTCCTCCGCACGGAACGGCTCGCGCCGCACTGGGTGCGGGTGACCCTGGGCGGCGGCGAGATCGACCGCTTCCGCCCGATGGGGTACGACCAGTGGTTCCGGCTGTTCCTGCCGATCGGCGGCGAGGCGGGGCTCGAGCGGGTGCCCGCCAAGGCCAACCGGATGTTCGGATATCTGAAGTTCCTCCGCATCCCCGACGGCGAACGCCCCGTGATGCGCAACTACACCGTACGCGCCTACCGCCCGGCCACGGCCGAGACCGGCGCCGAGCTCGACGTCGACTTCGTCCTGCACGGCTCGGCGGCCGACGGCACCGCCGGTCCGGCCTCCCGATGGGCGGAGACCTGCGCCCCCGGCGAGCACGTCCTCATCATCGACGAGGGCCTGACGTTCAACCCCGAGCGGGGCACCGACCGTGTGGTGCTCATCGGAGACGAGACTGCCCTCCCCGCGATCGCTGCGATCAGCGCCTCCCTGCCGGCCGACGCCGCGGGCACGGCCATCATCGAGGTGCCGTCTGCGGAGGATGCCCTGGAGTTCGGGCACCCGTCGAGGCTCGACGTGGTGTGGATCGTGCGGCCGCACGAGATCCCGCCCGGGGTTCTCGCCCTGGACGCCCTCGCTCGCACCGCTCTGCCCGATGCTCCGTTCCACGCGTACGCGGCCGGCGAGCAGGCCCTGGCCTCCGGCGTCCGCAAGCAGCTCGTCGGCGAGCGCGGTGTCGACAGGAACGCCGTCAGCTTCTGCGGCTACTGGAAGATCGGCGCCGCCTCCCCGGCCTCGAAGGCCGCCCGCGAGGCCGCCGCAGAACCCCTGGCCTGAGCCCGGGCACGACTTCGGAGTCACGACACGACACGCCGGGGCGGACGAGGCCGCCCCGGCGTGTCGATGGGGGTCTCCGACGTTGTGCCCGGAGACCTCAGCGCTTGCCGGCGATCTGACGCCCGACGATCTCGCGCATGATCTCGTTCGTGCCGCCGTAGATGCGGTGCACGCGGGCGTCGAGGAAGGCGCGGGCGATGGGGTACTCCGTGATGTAGCCGTAGCCGCCGTGGAGCTGGACCCCGGCGTCGAGCACCTCCCACTCGCGCTCGGTGGCCCAGAACTTGACCTTCGCGGCCTCTTCGGCCGAGAGCTTGCCGTCCTTGTAGGCCAGCAGTGCGCGGTCGATGAAGGCCCACAGCGCGTCGACCGTGGCGGACATGTCGGCGATGGTGAAGCGGCTGTTCTGGAAGTCGATGATGCGCTCCCCGAAGGCCTCGCGGTCCTTCGTGTACGCGACGGTCCAGTCGAGCGCGGCCTGCGCGGCAGCGGCTCCGGCCACGCCGATCGAGAGGCGCTCGAGCGGGAGGTTCATCATGAGCTGGATGAAGCCCTTGCCCTCGACGCCGCCGATGAGGTTCTCCTCGGGCACGAACACGTCGGTGAACGACAGCTCGGCGGTGTCGTGGCCGTGGAAGCCCATCTTCGAGAGCTTCTTGCCGTTGTCGAATCCCTCCATGCCCTTCTCGATGAGGACGAGGCTGAACGCGTCAGGCCGATTGCCCTCGCCCGTCTTGACGAAGGTCACGACGAGGTCGGCGGTCGCACCGGACGAGATGAAGGTCTTGGCGCCGTTGACGAGGTAGCCGCCGTCGACCTTCTTCGCCGTGGTCTTGATGCCGCGGAGGTCGGAGCCGGCGCCGGGCTCGGTCATGGCGAGCGCACCGACGACCTCGCCGGTGGCCATGCGGGGCAGCCACTTCTCCTTCTGCTCCTGCGTGCCCATGTGCACGAGGTACGGCACGGCCAGGTCGTCCTGGATGCCGAAGGCCCCGGCGAGCGAGCCCGCTCCGGCCGCGATGACCTCTTCGTTCACGATCGCGCGGAAGCGGTAGTCCTGCAGCATCCCGGCGCCGCCGAACTCCTCGGGCACGGAGAGCCCGATGATGCCGGCCTCACCCGCGGCGCGCATCGTGGCGCGGTCCACCTCGCCGGCGGCATCCCACTTCTCGATCGCCTCGTGCGTGACGTGGCGCTTGACGAAGTCCTTGACGAGGTCGCGGAAGGCCTCGTGATCCTCTTCGTAGATGTCGCGTTCCATGCCGTCCTCCCGAACGTGTCGTGCGTCGTTGCTCCGGCGAGTCTACGGCGGGAACACGGGGCGGGACAGGCGATTGTGAGAATGCATCCCATCACGGGTGGGACTGGGTACCGCGTTTGTGGGATGCCTCAGAGCACGCCGGACGACACCGCGGACGCGCCTGATCAGTGCTCGTAGTCGGGAGCGGCGGGCAGGCCGAAGAACTCCTCGAGAGTGTGGAAACCCCCGTCGTGGTACGCCGCCGCGAGCTCCGTGCCGACGTAGCGCAGGTGCCAGGGCTCCGGCGCGTACCCGGTGACGGGGGTGCCGGTCTGCTCGTAGCGCACGATGAACCCGTACTCCCAGGCGTGCGCGGCCACCCACTCGCTCTGCCGCGTCGCCCCGAAGCCGTCGAGACCGCCGCACCCGGCATCGCAGGCCACGACGTCGAGGGCGAGACCGGTCTGATGCTCGCTGTGACCCGGCCGCGCCGAGCCCGCGTCCGCATCGGCCTGCCCCTGGTCCCGCACGTGGGCGCCGTAGGTCGCGACCTGCAGCCCGTAAGAGCGGTAGCCGTTGTTCGCGCCGAGGCGCCCGACACCCGCGGCCGCAGCGGCCTCCGCCATGCGTCCGACCGCGTCGGCGACCTCCGCGCGCACGCGGCCCGACGGCGTCGTCATCTGCAGCGGCACCTGGCCCAGTTCCGCGGGCTCGTAGGCGGCCGGATCGAGCGGACGCCCCTTGTTGACCACCACCCAGATCCGGGCGGGATCGCTGAGCGACACGCAGGGCGCGTTCCCGGCGACCACGGCTTCGCGGAAGGGTACCCCGCCGCCGAAGGCCGCCACGGTGGTGGCGTCGTCGCCCGCGGCGATCGCCTCCTGCACCGCGGGGTCGGCGCAGGGATCGGCCGCGGGTGTCGCCGCGTTCTGCACCGAGGGCACCTGCATCACCGCGACAGGGCGCGGGAGCGGTTCCGACGCCACCGGGGTCGCGGCCGCACCGGTGAGGGAGAGCACCACCCCCAGTGCGGTCACCGCCAGCCCGACCGGCAGAGCGGGGCCGAGGATCGGGGAACGCGGCGCCGCATGCTGAGCGTACGGCGAGGAGGGCATGCGCCCATTCTTCCATTCGAACATTGATGCCATAGTCGCTTGACTTCGATTCGGTTCTTTGTTCGAATGGGACGATGCGGTGGCAGGGACAGAAGCTCGCGGACAGCGACGAGGCGGCGCTGCCTGGTCTCGAGAACCGGTCCAGCGTCCTCCGCACGGTGACGACGCCGGAGTTCGCCGGGATGACGTTCCACGAAGTGCTGTCGAAGTCCGCCCTGAACCATGTTCCCGGGGCGTCGCGCATGCCCTTCGCCTGGACGATCAACCCCTACCGCGGCTGCTCCCACGCCTGCACCTACTGCTTCGCACGGGGCACGCACGAGTACCTCGACCTCGACGGCGGCGCCGACTTCGACACCCAGATCGTCGTCAAGGTCAACGTCGTGGAGGTGCTCGAACGGGAGCTGCGCCGCGGGAGCTGGCAGCACGAGACCGTCGCCCTCGGCACGAACACCGACCCGTACCAGCGGGCCGAGGGGCGGTATGCCCTCATGCCCGGCATCATCGAGGCGCTCGCGGCGTCGGGCACTCCGATGTCGATCCTCACGAAGGGCACGCTGATCCGCCGCGACATCCCGCTGCTGAAGAAGGCGGCACAGCGCGTGCCGGTCGACGTCCAGATGTCGATCGCGATGTACGACGACGCGCTGCAGAAGGCGATCGAGCCCGGCGCTCCGACCACGCAGGCCCGCCTCGACACGGTACGCGCCCTCGCCGACGCCGGATTCCCGGTCACCGTCTTCCTCATGCCGATCATGCCGCACCTGACCGATTCACTTCCCGCGATCGACGACGCCCTCCGTCGCATCAAGGCCGCCGGAGCGCGGAGCGTGATCTACGGAGCCCTGCACCTGCGTCCTGGCGTCAAGCCGTGGTTCTTCCAGTGGCTCGGCGAGAACCGTCCCGACCTCGTCTCGTCGTATCGGGGGCTCTATCCGGGAGCGTCGGTCGAGGCACCGAAGCCGTATCGGCAGTGGCTCGCCAAGCGCGCTCGTCCCCTCATCCGGATGCACGGGCTCGACGGCCGGCACGAAGACGACTATCCGCGGCGCGGGTTCCGCCCGGGCCAAGGCCACGTGCAGACGGAGGCGCCGGCGGCCGGGCCGGTGATGTTCACGCCGAGCGGTCGCGCCGCGGCCGCCACCCCGCCGCAGCCGATGCTGTTCTGACCCGGTCGGCCGGAGAGCGCAGCTCCGCGTAGGCTCGAGGATCATGGCGATCGGTTCGACAGTCCACACGTTCGAGATGCAGCTCGCCGACACCGATCGCGGGGTCTACGAGGACCTCTCGCTCCGGGCCGCCCGGCATCCCTCCGAGACCGACGCGTACATGCTCACGCGGGTGCTCGCCTACGCGCTCGAGTTCGCGGAGGGCATCTCGTTCGGCGGCAGCGTCTCCGACACCGAGGAGCCTGCGGTGCTCGTGCGCGACCTCACGGGCCGGGTCACCGTCTGGATCGAGGTGGGCGCTCCCGATGCCGCGCGGCTGCACCACGCCTCCCGCCTCGCGGACCGGACCGTGGTCTACACGCACCGCGATCCGGCCAAGGTCATGGCGCCGTGGGCCGACAAGCGCATCCACCGGGCCGAGGACATCCGGGTCTACAGCTTCGATCCCGGGTTCGTCGACACCGCCACGCCCCACCTCGCCCGCCGCAACACCCTGACCCTCACGGTCACCGAGGGCGTCCTCTACCTCGACCTCAACGGCACGTCCCTGATGACATCCCTCCACGAGCACACCCTCCCCTGACCCGCCCGGTGCGGAGTGTGAAAAGGCCCCGGAGACCGAAGTCTCCGGGGCCTTTCTGATCCCGAACGGGTCAGGAAGTGAGCTCGGCGGCGGACGGCACACGCCCGGCGATCTCCTCGATCACGTCGTCGTCCAGACGGGCCTGCTCGAACGGTGCCTCGATCTCGGCGCGACCGAGCAGCTCGGTCATCCGGCGCTGGCGCTGCCGCGTGATGAGCGTGACAACCCGGCCCGAGCGCCCCGCGCGACCCGTGCGACCGGAGCGGTGCAGGTACGTCTTGTACTCGTCCGGCGCGTCGGCCTGGACCACGAGGTCGATGTCGTCGACGTGGATGCCGCGCGCGGCGACGTCGGTGGCCACGAGCACGTTCACCCGACCCGAGGTCAGCTTCTCCAGGTTGCGCGTGCGCTTGGCCTGGTTGAGGTCGCCGTGCAGCGAGACGGCCGGGATCCCCGCGTCGTCGAACTGGTCGGCCAGCATCTCGGCGTAGGCACGAGTACGGGCGAAGACGAGCGTCTTGCCCTCGCGGTCGACGAGCGACGTGAGGATGTCCGCCTTGTCGCGGTGCTCGATGACGAGGACCCGGTGCTCGATGGTGCTGGAGCCCTGGTCTTCGCCCGCGACCTCGAACACGGCGGGGTCGACGAGGAACTCGTCCACCAGCGCCGCGACCTCGCGGTCGAGGGTCGCGGAGAACAGGAGCTTCTGGCTGCCCTCGGCCGTGCGGCGGAGGATGCGCTGCACGGGCTCGACGAATCCGAGCTCGCACATGTGGTCGGCCTCGTCGAGCACCGCGATGCGGCAGTCGGACAGGTCGAGCTTGCCCTGGTTCATCAGATCCTCGACACGACCGGGGGTGCCGATGACGATGTCGACGCCCTTCTTCAGCGCGCCCACCTGGCGCCCCTGGGGAACGCCGCCGTAGATCTGCGTGGTGAAGAGGCCGACGCTGCGGGCGATCGGCTGGATGGTCCGGTCGATCTGCAGCGCGAGCTCGCGCGTCGGAGCGAGGATGATCGCGCGCGGCGCACGGCCGAACTCGCGACGCTTGCCCGCCTGCGACTGCAGCACCCGCTCGACGAGCGGTGCCCCGAAGGCGATGGTCTTGCCGGAGCCCGTGCGTCCGCGGGCGAGCACGTCGCGCCCCTCGAGGACAGCCGGGATGCTCGCCGCCTGGATCGGGAACGGCGTCGCGGCACCCATGTTGTTCAGGGTCTCGGTGATGTTGGAGCCCAGACCGAGGTCGGCGAACGTGACGCCCTCGACCTCGACGGCCTGCACGGCCTGTGCCTCGAGGCGCTCGTGGACGACGTCGTCGGCCTGCTCGAACGAGGCCTTCGGCTTCGCGTTCCAGTCGCTGCGGGTCGGACGCTCGTCGCGACGGGGACGCTCGTCCCGACGCGGACGCTCGGTGCGGTAGGCCCCTCCGGTCGACGGACGCTCGCGTCCGCCCTCGAAGGAGCGCTGCGTGCGGTCGCGGTCGAAGGCACGGCGCGCACGGGCGGCGTCGTACGAACGCTCGGTCCCCTGGTCGTTGCCGCGGGTGCGGTCGCCGCCGCGGTCGTCGCGCCGCGGACGGTCGTCGCGGTCGAAGCGCGGACGCTCGTTCCGGCGGTCGTCGAAGCGCGGGCGTCCGCCGTCGCGGTGGTCGCCGTCGCGGAACCCCTGTCGCTGCGAGCCGCCGCGGTCGTCGCGCC
>NZ_SSDN01000035.1:0-884 GCF_004794355.1 Microbacterium sp. K36
ACGGTCTCGGCGACGGGCGCCTCGGGCGCCGGGTCGGCCTCCTCGACGACGACCGCCGGCTGCTCCGCGGGCGCGATGGCCGCGGCACGCTCGTCCGCGCCTGCCCCCTGGGGCTCGAGCGAATAGAGCGAGGTGGTGGCCGACGGGCCGGCCTCGCCGGACGGCAGCACGTAGCGGAAGGTCACCGGCACGAGGCTGGCGAACAGGAACTGGTCGAGGGAGGCCCGCAGCTGGACGAAGCCGGTGCCGTCCTCGCCGAGGACGATGCTGTCGCTCTCCTGACCGCCGAGCAGTGCCTGAACGATGGTGCCCGGTGCTCCGGCGACCGGCACGACGTAGTACCAGTGCAGGTCCTCGCCGAGCCAGAAGTCGGCGGTGCTCCACGTGGGCGGATCCGTCGGGATCGCGGGGTCGACCGGGTCCACCGGATCGACCGGGTCCACCGGGTCGACGGGGTCGACCGGGTCGACGGGGTCCACCGGGTCGACGGGGTCGACGGGGTCGACGGGGTCCACCGGATCCACCGGATCGATCGGGTCCACCGGAGCGACGGGCGGCACTGTGGCCTCGGGAAGCGCAGGAGTCGTCACCGGAGCAGCGGGAGCCGCGTCGGGCCCGGCCTCCGGGGTGACCGGCGGCGCGGTCTCCTCCTCGGCCGGAGGCGTCGGCGGCTGCGCGGCGTCGGGCGTCTCGATCACCACGGGCTCGTCGAGGTCGAGCGAGGAGTCGGGAGCGATGTCGGTCGTGATTGACGACGGATCGGTGTCCGAGGCGCTGGGCAGCGAGGTCGCCGGGTTCGCGCCGGTGAGGCCGGGGACGATGGCCGCAGCGGCGACCACACCGGCCACCACGAGGGCCGCGGACCCGGCGCCGACGACGGCGCC
>NZ_SSDN01000036.1:0-18937 GCF_004794355.1 Microbacterium sp. K36
CGACCCCCGCTGGGTCCCTGAGCCTGTCGAAGGGCCCCTCACCAGAAAGGACGCCTGATGCTCCAAGGCGCCATCGCCGGTCTCGCCGCCGGCGGCCTCTACGCCGTCCTCGGCGTCTGCCTCACCCTCATGTCGCGCCTCGTGCGCGTGGTGAACTTCGCCCAGGCCGCCACCGGCATGTTCGGCGCGTTCACCGCCGTGTGGTTCGTCCGTGAGATCGGGCTGCCCATCTGGCTGGGCTCGATCCTCGGGGTCCTCGTCGCGGGCGTGCTCGCCGCGGCGATCGGGTTCATCGCCGCGACCTGGCTGTCGGAGGCCTCGACGACGACCCGCTCCGCCATGACGGTCGGCCCGCTCCTCCTGCTCATCTCGCTGTCGTTCATCCTGTTCGGCAACAAGCCGCAGCCGTTCACCCCGATCATCGCCGGCCCCGCGTTCTCCTTCGGCGGCGTGGTGATCAGCCAGGTCACCGTCGCAACGGTGGCGATGGCCGTCGTCACCGCCGTCGCCGTCCGCATCGTGCTGCGCCGCACCCGGGTCGGCACCCAGCTGCGCGCGCTGTCGGAGCGGCCGACCACGGCGGAGCTGCTCGGCATCCGCTCCCGGCCCCTGTCGATCGCCGTCTGGTTCGTCACCGGGATCATCAGCGCCATCGCGATCATCATCGTCGCGCCCTCGCAGTCGAACGACGCCACGAGCCTGTCCATGCTCATCGTCCCCGCGGCGGCGGCCGCGCTCCTGGGCGGCTTCCGCCGGCTCGACCTCGCCGTTGTCGGCGGGCTGCTCCTCGGCGTCCTCGGCGGGCTCGTCGCGCAGATCGACGAAGTGGCGCTCGTGCGCAACTTCCTGCCGTTCCTGTTCATCGTCGTCCTGCTGCTCTGGACGCAACGCAAGGAGGTGTGGGATGCCGCTCGCTGACCGCCCCTGGTTCCGGATCACCTGGCCGTTCGCCGTCGCCCTCGTCGGCATCGGCGTGGGCGCGCTCCTCAGCGCCGCCCTTCCCGGCTACTTCGTCTTCCTCGCGATCAGCGCCGTCACCGCCGCGATCGCGATCCTCGGCCTCGGCATCGTGACCGGATCGGCCGGGATGATCGCCCTCTGCCAGCTCACGTTCGCCGCGGTCGGGGCCTGGATCGTCTCGCTGCTGAACGTGATGCAGGCGCCGGGCGGGTTCCTGGTCTGGCTCGTGCTCGGCGGTGTCGCGGCCGGTCTCGTCGGCATCCTCGTCGGGCTCCCCGCCCTGCGGCTGCGCGGGGTGAACCTGGCGGTGGTGACGCTCGGCTTCGCCGCGGCGGCCGACGTCACGCTCGTGCAGATCCAGTTCCCGGGCTCCGCGGACGGCATCGCGATCGAGCGCCCGGAGCTGTTCGGGAGCGACCGGGAGTTCTTCTTCCTCTCCATCGTCGTGCTCGCCGTCTGCGGCCTGGCGGTGTTCTTCCTGCAGCGCGGACGGTGGGGCGCGAGCTGGAAGGCCGTCGCGTTCTCCGAGCGCGGCACGGCCGCGGCCGGGCAGAGCGTGCGCACCGCGAAGCTCACGGCGTTCGCGGTGTCGGCGGCCCTCGGCGGCATCTCCGGCGGGCTGCTCGCCGGACAGGTGCAGCTCCCCTTCGCCTCGAGCTTCACACCGCTGCAGTCCCTCGCCCTGTACGTGCTGGCCATCATGTCCGGCGCGCACCTCATCGACATGGCCATCTTCGGCGGACTGCTCTGGGTGCTCGTGCCGGAGCTGCTCAAGCGCTGGGGCGTGCCGCAGGACTGGGGCTTCGTCGTGTTCGGCGTGCTGGGGGTGCAGGCGCTCACGAGCGGCACGAACCTCGGCCAGGGCATCCGCAACCTCCTGTACCGACGGGCCGACCGGCGCACGGCCACCGCGGAGCTCACGGCGCTCCCACCCGACGCGGGGACCGGTGCGACGGCGATCACCACGACCACGACGGCCACCGTCGACGAGGCCGCCCTCGACGGCGCCCCGGTGCTCACGGTCGACGGTCTGACCGTGCAGTTCGGGGCGCTCACGGCCCTCGACGACGTCTCGTTCACGGTGCCCGCCGCCTCGATCATGGGGCTCATCGGTCCGAACGGCGCCGGGAAGTCGACCTTCGTCGACGCCATCAGCGGCTTCCTCCCCCAGCACGAGGGCCGCGTGCTGCTCGGCGACCGCGACCTGGCTGGCCTCTCCCCCACCCGGCGTGCGCGACTCGGACTGCGACGGACCTTCCAGCAGGACCGCGTCCCTCCGGCGCTGACCGTGGGCGGCTATGTGCGCTTCGTGGCCAGGCGGCGGCTCGCCGCGGCGGACATCGACGAGGTCCTCGCGTTCTTCGGGTGCCCTCCTGGCCGGGCGCGCCTCTCGAGCGTCGACGTCGGCACCCGGCGGCTCGTGGAGGTCGCGGCGAACGTCGCCGCCCGCCCGCGCCTGCTCATCCTCGACGAACCCGCCGCCGGCCTCTCGCACGAGGAGCATCTGGCGCTCGCGGCTCGCCTCCGCGAACTCCCCGGGCGCTACGGCGTGGCCCTCATCATCATCGAGCACGACCTGGACCTCGTCCGCTCGGTGTGCCCGACCCTCACGGTCCTCGACTTCGGCCGGGTCCTGGCGAGCGGCCCGCAGGCGGAGGTCCTCGCGAACCCCGACGTCGTCAAGGCGTACATGGGAGAGACGGAGCTGCTGAAATGAGCGCACTGGTGCTGGACGGCGTCACGGTGAGCCGCGGTGCCGGGCCGGTCATCTCGGACGTCTCGCTGCGGGTCGCCGGGGGCGAGGTCCTGGCCCTGGTCGGACCCAACGGGGCGGGCAAGACGAGCCTGATCGAGGCGGTGTCCGGCGTGACGCCGCACTCGGCGGGGTCGATCCTGCTGGACGGGGATCCGATCGACCGGCTCTCCCGCGTGGCGCGGGCCCGGCGCGGCATCGTGCACATCGAGCAGGGGCGGGCCGTGTTCCCGTCGCTGACCGTGCGCGAGAACCTCTCCCTCACGGCGCGCACCGCCGGGGAGATCGAGGCCGTGCTCGCGCAGTTCCCGGAGCTGGAGAAGCGCATCGACTCCCCCACGGCGCTGCTGTCGGGTGGGGAGCAGCAGATGGTGGTCTTGGCACGGGCGTTCGCGGCGAAACCCCGGGTGCTGCTCATCGACGAGATGTCCCTGGGCCTCGCGCCGGTGGTGTTCCTGCGCCTGATGCCGATCGTGTCGTCGATCGCGGAGTCCGGGGTGGCGGTGCTGCTGGTGGAGCAGTTCACGCAGCTCGCTCTCGGTCTCGCGCAGGAGGCGGTGGTCGTCGCCGGCGGCCGTGTGTCGTTCCAGGGCGCGCCGCAGGCCCTCCAAGACGACCCCGCCCTCCTCCACCGCGCCTACCTCGGGGGCTGACTCCCCGTCGACCCACCCCGTTGCGTTCCTCCCGGCCCCGTGCGTACGTGCGCAGGGGGCCGGGGCACGCGAAAGGGGGTGGGTCGGCGGCGTGGGGGTTAGCCTGAGGGAGTGACCGAGATCCTCCACGCCCGCGCCGCCCTCCTCGACATGGACGGGACCCTCGTCGACTCGACCGCCGTCGTGGAGCGCCTCTGGCTCGCCTGGGCGGAGCCGCACGGGATCGATCCGGAGACCGTGCTCCGCACCGTCCATGGGCGCCAGGGGCACCAGAGCATGGCGATCCTGCTCCCCGAGCGCGACCACGCGATCAACCTCCGCGAGAACGAGGTCATGCTCGCGACCGAGGCCTCCGACGTGGACGGTGTGATCGGCATCCCGGGCGCCGAGGACCTGCTCGCCGCGCTGCAGCCGTTCCCGCACGCGGTGGTCACCTCGGCCAACGTCGCCCTCATGACCGCGCGGATGGGCCAGGCCGGGCTCACGGTCCCCGAGCTCGCCGTCACGGCGGAGAACGTCTCGGCCTCGAAGCCCGATCCGGAGGGCTTCCTCCTCGCCGCCCGCACCCTCGGCATCGATCCCGCGGACTGCGTGGTGTTCGAGGACTCGGGCGCCGGCATCCAGGCCGCCCACGCCGCGGGCATGCGCGTGATCGGCATCGGTCCGCACGCCGGGGCCCACGCCCCGACCGTGCACGTCGACGACCTCACGCACGTCGCCGTGGTCCCGACCGACGACGGCTTCGAACTCCGGATCGACTGACGCGCGGGGCCGGGCCGGAACCATCCCTCGACCCTGACCTGGCTGACCCGGCGCTACATCCCGGCGTGGTCGAAGGCGATGGTCGGCACGTCGACCACGTGCGACCCGCCGTCCGCGACGATCACGGCGCCGGTGATGTACGACGACTCCCCCGACCCGAGGAACCGCACGACGGAGGCGATCTCGGCGGGCCGCGCCGGGCGGCGCAGCGGCACGTCGGCGGTGACCGTCGCGTACCCCTCCTCGCGGGAGCCGAGACCGGCGTGCGCGGCGAACTCGTCCATCTCCTCGTCGGCCATCGGCGTCTGCACCCACCCGGGGCAGATCGCGTTGACGCGCACGCCGTGACGCCCGTAGTCGCGCGCGAGCGTCCGGGTGAGGCCGATGAGGGCGTGCTTGCCGACCGTGTATCCGGCCACCGACGGCCCCGCGAAGAGCCCGGCCAGCGAGGAGACGACCACCACCTGCCCCTTGGCCTCGATCAGCGCCGGCAGCGCCTCGCGCGCCATCACGAACGCGGTGGTGAGGTTGGCGCGGATCGCGGCGTCCCAGCTCGCGTCGTCGGTCTCGGCGACCGGGGAGAACCCGTGTCCCCCGGCGTTCGCGACGAGGACGTCGATCCGGCCGAACCGCGCGAGGATCTCGGCGATCGCGGCCTGCGCCGACGCGGTGTCCGCCGCGTCCGCGACGACGGGGAAGGCCCCGACGGCCCGCTCGACCTCGTGCAGCGGCTCGGGGCGGCGGCCCACCACGACGACGTGCGCCCCTTCGGCCGCGAACCGCTCCGCGACCGCCGCGCCGATGCCCGTGCCGCCTCCGGTGATGACGACGACGCGTCCGGAGACGCTCGATCCGACCACGGTTGCCATGTGTGCTCCTGTGTGTTCTGCGCGCGTGCGCGGTGGGGCCGGACGCGGGCGCGTCAGGCGGGGAATCCCGACCGGGCGGTGTACCCGAAGTCGCTGAGGAGGGTGGTGCCGTTGACCGCCCGGCTCCGCAGGGAGAGGAGGTAGGCGACGTGCGCGGCGACCTCGTCGGCGCTCTGCACCGGGAAGGCGGGCTCGTCGAACGCCGCGGCGCCGAGGTCGCCCCGGCTCATCGGCGTGTCGACGATGGACGGTGACACCGCGTTCACCCGCACCCCGGTGCCGGCGAGGTCGACCGAGAGCGCCCTCCCGAACTGGACGAGCGCGGCCTTCGACGCGGCGTAGGGGGCCATGCCCGGGGAGGCCACGACGGCCGAGTCGCTCGCGAGCAGCACGACGGAGCCGGCGGCGGACTCCCGGAGCGCCGGGATCGCGTGCTTGAGCACGAGGAACGCGCCGGTGACGTTCACGGCGAGGACACGGTTCCACGCCTCCAGGGCGGTCTCCTCGATCGGCGTTCCCACCGGGCCGGAGATCCCGGCGGCGCACACCACGGCATCGAGACCGCCCAGCGCCCGGGCACCCGCGTCGACCGCGGCGGCCACCTGCGGCTCGTCCGTGACGTCGGCGGCGAGCAGCACCGGATCGATGCCGGCCTCCCCCGCCGCGTCCCGGAGCGCGGCGGCGTCCCGGTCCAGCAGCGCGACCCGCACCCCTTCGGCGGCGAGCGCCCGGGCGACGGCACGGCCGATCCCCCCGGCGGCCCCCGTGACGAGGGCCGTCGTGCCGTCGAGCTGCAGGTCCATCGCATCCTCCGACCGCGGTCCGGCGCCGCGCGGCGCCGACGAGACAGCGGTGTCGTCCCGGTCATCCTGCTCCGCGGGGCGGAGGGGCCGCACGCCCACCGGCGGGGTGTGCGCGGTGGCACCATCGTCCTTCGCTCACGGTCAAGCGTGGCGACGAGGCGGCGAGCAGACTCGCTCTATCGACGATTCCCCTCGTCGTCGATGCCGTGTCCGCACGGCCGTCACCCGAGCAAAGGAGCCGACGTGGCAGAGCAGACCTCCGCACCCACGACGCCGCACCACACCTCCCTTCGCCCCGGCGCCCTCGGCGTCGCGGGCATCGTCTTCCTCGTCCTCGCCGCCGTCGCGCCGCTGACCGGGATCGTCGTCGTCGCCTCCCTCGCCATCGCGCTGGGCAACGGCGGCGGCACCCCGATGTCGTTCTTCCTCGTCGCGGCCATCCTGCTGCTGTTCGCGATCGGCTACGCCCAGATGTCGAAGCAGCTCGTGAACGCGGGGGGCTTCTACGCCTTCGTCGTGAAGGGCCTCGGCCGCACCGGCGGACTCGTCGCGGGCCTCATCGCGACGCTCGGCTACAACTTCTTCGTGGTCGGCACGATCGGCACCAGCGGCTTCTTCATGCAGACGATCATCCGCGACCTCACCGGGCTCGACGTGCACTGGCTCGTCTGGGGCCTGCTGTCGATCGTCGTCTGCTTCGTGCTCGCCCGGATCGGCGTCGACTTCAGCTCGAAGGTGCTCGGGGTGTGCCTCGTGCTCGAGGTGCTCATGCTCGTCGTGTTCGACATCTCGGTGCTCGTGCAGACCGGCTACGACGTGGCGGCGTTCAGCCCGGAGGCGGTGTTCTCCGGCTCGCTGCCCATCGGCCTGCTGCTCGCGGCGACCGGATTCCTCGGGTTCGAGGCCACCGCGCTCTTCAGCGAGGAGGCCAAGCAGCCGCTGCGCACGATCCCGCGGGCGACCTACACCTCGATCATCGCGATCGGTGTGATCCTCGGCGTTACGACCTGGGCCGTGGTGAGCGCGACCGGCGTCGCACAGGCGCAGGCCACGGCGCTGGAGCACCTGCCCACGGGCGACCTCATCTTCTCGCTCTCGCAGCAGTACCTGGGCGGCCCGCTCACGACTGTGATGATGGTGCTGCTCCTGGTGAGCCTGTTCGCGGCGATGCTCGCCTTCCACAACTCGGCCACCCGCTACCTGTACTCGCTGGGTCGCGCGAAGATCCTCCCCCAGGCGCTCGCCCGCACCCGCCCGAACGGCGCTCCGCAGCTCGCGGGCATCGTGCAGGCCGGCTTCGCGGCGATCGTGGCGATCCTGTTCGCCCTCGCCGGCGCCGATCCCATCGTCACGCTCGTGCCCGCGATGCTGGGCTTCGGCACCCTCAGCGTGCTGATCCTGCAGGGGCTCGCGGCGATCTCGATCGTCGTGTACTTCCGGCGCCGGAACGACCCGCGGTGGTGGAGCACCTTCATCGCTCCGGGCATCGGCTTCCTCGGCATCGCGGCCATCTCGATCCTGGCGATCGTGAACTTCAACATCGTGGCCGGCTCCGAGGAGCTCGCGATCCGCCTGATGCCGCTCCTGCTCGTGCTCGCGCTGATCGGGGGCATCGTCTACGCCGCCTACCTCCGCCGCGCGAAGCCCGCCGTCTACGACGGCCTCGCCACCGACCTGGAGCGGTTCAGCGACCGCTGACGTCCGCCCGACCCCGTTCTCCGAAGGAAGGAATCCCCATGACGACCCTCAACCCCGCCGACACCTCCACCTGGCTGCCGCTGGAAGGCCTCGCCCCCGGCTTCGACGCCAACAAGGCCCCGCACAGCACCGCCCTGAGCGGTCGCGAGATCGCCGTCGTCGACGCCCGCGGCACCCGCATCGTCCACCGCTTCGACGACCCGACGGTCGCCTGGGAGTACCAGCCCGGGGCCGAGGACCCCACGGAGGCCGCCTCTGACACCGACGACTACGAGGCGTTCGAGGTCGACGACGAGCTCTACTTCGTGCAGTTCCACCACCGCTACCTCCCGAACGAGGCCGTCTCGCTCGTGCTCGACCTGCGGCACGGACGCTCCCTCGCGGTGATCTCCGAGATCCTCCCCGCACCCGAGCAGGGCCGCACCCGGGTGCAGCACCACTTCGCCCCCGGCACCATCGAGGGCGCCGACGTCACCGGCACCGAGGCCGCCCCCACCACCACGCTCATCGGACGCCGTGTGGAGTGGGTCTACAGCGAGGAGCACGCCTACGAGCACGTGTACCTGTCCCCGCGCTGGTACTCGTGGCAGTGCCTGGCCGGTCCGGAGCGCGGGCTCGCCGACACCGACGAGAACAGCGTGTGGGAGGTGCGCCCCGGGATCTACGTCTTCGCGTGGCGCGAGAAGGTGATCCCCTGCGCCTCGGTGACGATCGCCGACCACCGCGACGTCAACGCGATCCGCTCCCACGGCGTGCTGTTCGGTCTGGACGAGACGGGTGAGGTGCCGACGCACTTCACGTTCGGCGCGCACGGCCGCCTGCTGTCGACCACCCACCACACGCCCGCGCTCGAGCCCGCGACCTTCGGAGACGCCTGACATGACCGACGTCGCCGACCTGCTCGTCACCGGCTCCGTGATCCGCACGTCCGACCGGGCTCGCCCGCGCGCCGAGGCCTTCGCCGTGCGCGACGGACGGATCCTCGCCGTCGGCGACCGCACCGACGTGGAGGCGTTCCGGGGCCGCCGCACGCGGGTCGTCGAGGTCGGCGACGCGGCCGTCTATCCCGGGTTCGTGGACGTGCACAACCACCACGCGCTCGCCGGACGGACCGAGCTCTTCGAACTGTCGCTGGCCCCTTCCCTCACGCTCGACGAGATCCTCGACCGGGTGCGGGAGAAGGCGCAGACCCTGCCCGAGGACGCCTGGATCGTCGGCGGCGCCGTGGCCACGACGCTGCTGCCGACCCTCGCGGACACCGCCACGCGGCGGCGGCTGGACGAGGCGGCGGGTGGACGGCCCGTGGCGCTCATGGAGGACTCCCGCCACAACCGCTGGGCCAGCACCCGGGCCCTGGAGCTCGCCGGCATCACGGCCGGCAGCATCTCGACCTCCGGGGTGACGGTGCTCGACCCCGACGACGGCACCCCCACCGGCGTGCTCCTGGAAGCCGCGGGCATCCCGGTGCAGGAGGCGTACGACCGCAGCGGCGGACTCACCGCGGAGCAGCATGCCGCCGCATCCCGCCGCGGCATCGAGCTGCTGAACTCCTTCGGGATCACGGCGTTCCAGGACGCGGGGGTCTCCGTTGACATCCTCGCCGCGCTCGCCGGGCTCGACCGCGCCGACGAGCTGCACGCCTGGGTGGTCTCCTCGCTCCTCATCAACGACGAGATCTTCGGCTTCGACCCCATCGGCGCTCCCCTGCTCGACCGGGGCGAGGAGTTCCGCACCCCACGCCATCGCCCGGACTTCGTGAAGATCTTCCTCGACGGCGTGCCGCCCGCTCGCACCGCCTCCTTCCTCGACCCCTATCCGGCCGACCCGGTGCACGGCGCGCACTTCCACGGCGAGACGACCATGACCCTCGACGAGCTCACCGACTGGCTGCGGGCCGTCGCGGCCCGCGGTCTCGGGGCCAAGGTGCACTGCACCGGCGACGGGTCGGCACGCCTCGTGCTCGATGCCGCCGAGCGCCTGCGCGGCGAGGGCTTCACGACGCCGGTGCAGATCGCGCACGGGCAGTTCCTCGCGGAGAGCGACATCCCCCGGCTCGCGGCGCTCGACGTCTCCGCCGACATCTCCCCGTTCATCTGGTACCCGGGCGTCATCCCTCAGGCGCTGGCGGACGTGCTGGGAGAGCGTGCCGAGCACTCGCAGCCCAACCGCGCACTCCTCGACGCCGGGGCCCTCGTGGCCGGCGGCTCGGACTGGCCGGTGAGCGAGTCGCCGAACACGCTCGAGGGCCTGCAGGGGCTGGTGACACGGGCCGATCCGCTCGGCCGCGTCGCAGGCACGCTGTGGCCGGAGCAGGCGATCTCGGCCGAGGAGGCGCTGGAGGTCTTCACGATCAACGCCGCGACGGCGATGGGGCTCGGTGCCGAGACCGGTTCCCTGACCCCCGGCAAGTCGGCCGACTTCGTGATCCTGGAACGGGATGCGATCGGCGGACCGGCGGAGGAGATCGTGCACACCGAGGTCGTCTCGACCTGGTTCGCCGGGCGCACGGTGCACGAGCGCTGAGCGCGCCGCGCCGTACGATGGGCGCATGCGCCGCTTCCCCGCCTCCGTCTACCGGGTCGGGGACGAGCCCGATCCCCGGTTCTCCCTCGCCAACGAGCGCACGTTCCTGGCCTGGACCCGGACCGGCCTGGCGCTCATCGCGGGTGGCGTCGCGCTCGAGGTCCTCGGCCTCGACCTGCATCCCGGGTTCCGGCTGGCCGCCTCGCTGCTGCTGATGATCGCCGGCACGGCCGTGGCGCCGCTCGCCTGGTTCGAGTGGATGCGTGCCGAACGCGCCTTGCGGCAGGGACGACCGCTGCCCGGCGCGCTGTCCGCGGTGGTGCTCGCCGTGGTCGTCGTGACGACGGGGCTGCTCGTCCTCGCCGGGGTGCTGTGGCGCTGAACGAGGCCTGCCGATGACCGCCCCCGATTCTCCGGCGCCCGACACCCCGGCGCCCGATCTGTACGACCCCGGGCTGCAGCCGGAGCGCACGGAGCTGGCCTGGCGGCGCACGGCCCTCGCGATCGCGGTCGGCTCGCTGCTGTCGCTGCGGGTCTTCCCGCTCGTGCTGCCTGCCGGCGCCGAGGGATGGGGCCTCGTCCCGGGCGTGCTGGGCGTCGGCACGGCGGCGCTGCTCTGGATCGCCGCGCGCCGTCGGCAGCGCCGGACGACCGCGGTGCTCACCGCCCGGGCGCGCGGGCCGCTGCCCGGCGGCGCACTCCCGCTCGCGCTGACGGTGTTCGCGACCGGCTTCGGCGTGGTCGCCTTGATGCTCGTGGCCGCGACGCTGGTCATGCGCTGACACGCCGGAGCGCGGGGCGAACGCGACAGATGCCGTGATCGCCCCGCGTCCCCTCGCCGCCCTCCCTCAGTCCGCGAGGAGGAACCGCGCGCCGCGTTCGCCGATCATGGCCGCGGGCGCGTTGGTGTTGCCGGTGGGCACGGTCGGCATGACCGAGGCGTCGATCACCCGGAGTCCCTCGATCCCGCGCACCCGGAGCTGCGGATCGACCACGGACTCCGGGTCGGAGCCCATGCGACAGGTGCCGACCTGGTGGTGGTAGGTGATGGCGGTGCGGCGCACCCACTCCTCCACGTCGTCGTCCGCCACGTCCGGCCCGGGGTAGACCTCGACCGCTCCCCACTCCTCGGCGAGCGCGGGCTGCGTGCCGATGCGGCGACACTGGCGCACGGAGGCCGCGAGGGCGTCGGCGTCTCGCTGATCCTGCAGCGCCGCCAGGTCGATGTGCGGCAGGTCGTCGAGGCCGGGACCCGTGAGCCGCAGCTCGCCGCGACTGTACGGCGTCACCAGGCCCGCCATGAGCGTGAACCCGTCGGTGCCCTTCGGCTCCAGGTCGCCCCACATGGGCACGGAGAAGTGGATGGGCTGGGTGTCCGGCTGCGCGAGGCCGTCGCGGCTCCGCCAGAACAGGTGGCTCTGCGTGACGGATACCCCCGGCTGCGGCGGGCCGACGGGCTTCTTCTCGGTCGCGAAGACCACCGGGGAGAGGAGGTGGTCGTGCAGGTTCTTCCCCACCGCGGGGGCGTCGACCACGACGGGGATGCCGAGGGCACTCAGCTCGTCGGCGGGACCGATGCCCGAGCGGAGCAGGATGACAGGAGTGCCGAGTGCGCCCGCCGAGAGGATGACCTCGTCCGCGAACACCTCCTCGGCGTCGTCGCCCTCCCCCAGCCGGATGCCGACCGCGCGCCCGTCGCGCACGATCACCGAGTGGACGGCGCGACCGGTGAGGATCGTCATCCGGTCGGCGACGGGCTGCGCGTAGGCCGTCCAGGTGTTGACCCGACGGCCGTCCTTGATCGTGACCTGCTCCTGTGAGACCCCGTCGAGCGTGCCCCCGTTGTAGTTCGGGTTGCGCGGCAGCCCTTCTTCCACGGCGGCGTCGATGATCGAGGCCTGGATGGGCGCGAGCGCGTAGTCGTCGGTCACGGGCAGCAGGTCGTTCTCGATCGCGTCGTAGATCGGCTCGACCTCGGCCCAGCCCCATCCGGTCGCGCCCGCCGCCTCCCACGCGTCGTAGTCGGAGGCCGCGCCGCGCACCCAGATCATGGCGTTCAGCGCGTGCGACCCCCCGGTGACCTTGCCGCGAGGGAGATGCAGCCGACGACTGGCCGCGTGCGGCTGCGGCACGGTGAAGAAGTCCCAGTCCTCGGCGGAGTGCCACAGCTCACCCGCCCGCGAGGGGTCGTGGATGGCCGGGTTCGTGTCGTAGCCGCCCGCCTCGACGAGCGTCACCGCGACACCGGCGTCGGTGAGACGCCGCGCGACGATGGCGCCCGACGTACCGGCCCCGACGACGATCGCGGAGCGCACCGCGCCGCTGTTCGCCGCGGTCACGCTCATGCCTTCCGGCCGGGTCCGGAGACGACCTGGGTGACGGCGACGGACTTGAGCCCCTCGACGCCGAACTCCAGCCCGTAGCCCGAGCTCTTCACGCCGCCGAACGGCACCATCGGGTGCAGCCCGCCGTGCGAGTTGATCCACACCGTGCCGGACTGCATGCGCGCGGCGACGGCGCGGGCCTCCTCCGGGTCGCTCGCCCACACCGATGCGCCGAGACCCACGTCGAGGGCGTTCGCGAGCGCGAAGGCCTCGTCGACGTCGCTGTACCGGATGACGGGGAGCGCGGGACCGAACTGCTCCTCCTGCACGAGCGCCGCGTCGTTGTCGATGTCGGCGACGATGGTGGGCCGGTAGAACAGCTCGCCGAGCTCGGAGGCCGGCTCGCCACCGGTGACGATCCGGGCGCCGCGGCTCCGCGCATCGTCGACGAGGCGACTGACGATGTCGAACTGCGGGCGGTTCTGCAGCGGCCCGAGCACGTTGCCCTCGTCGAGCCCGTTGCCCATCGGCACCTGCGCGGCGATGGCGGCGAGCGCGTCCACGACCTCGTCGTACACGGAGTCGTGCACGTAGAGGCGCTTCATGGCGGCGCAGGTCTGTCCGGTGTTGATGAATGCCCCCCAGAAGAGGTCTTCCGCGATGGCCGATGGATCCGTGCCGGGGAGCACGATGCCCGCGTCGTTGCCGCCCAGTTCGAGCGTGAGGCGGGCGAGGTTGCCCGCGGAGCTCTCGATGATGCGGCGCCCGGTCGCGGTGGAGCCGGTGAACATGATCTTGGCGATGTCGGGGTGCGAGGCGAGGCGCGCACCCACCTCGCGGTCTCCGGAGACCCCGATGAGGACGTCGGCGGGCAGCACGTCGTTCATCACGGCGAGCATCGCCAGGACGCTCAGCGGGGTGTACTCGCTGGGCTTCGCGACGACCGTGTTGCCCATGCGCAGCGACGGGCCGATCTGCCAGATCGTGATCATGAGCGGCCAGTTCCACGGCCCGATGGCCCCGACCACGCCGGCCGCCTTGTAGACGAGCTCGGCGTGCAGCGTCTCGTCGTCGACGAGCACCTGCGGCTCCAGGACGGTCGTCGCGTTGGTGCGCAGCCAGGCCGAGCAGGCGCCGAGCTCGAACCGCGCGTTAGGGCCGTTCAGCGGCTTGCCCTGCTCCCGCGACAGGAGGTAGGCGAGCCCTTCGGCGTTCGCGTCGATCGCGTCGGCCGCGGCCAGGAGGAGTGCGCTCCGCTTCTCGTGTCCGAGCGCTTCCCACGCGGGCTGCGCGGCCTTCGCGCGGGCGATCGCGTCGTCGAGGTCGGCGACCGTGGCCACGGGCGCGCGTCCGATGACCTCCCGCGTCGCGGCATCGGGGATCTCGCGCCCCTCGCCCTGCGGGGCCTGGATGCGGTCGAGCAGCGCCGCAGCGGCGGACGCCGCGGAATCGGCGGATCCGGAGTCGACGGCTACGGGAACGGCGGAATCGGACATCAGTGTCTCTCCTTCGAGCGGGTCACGGCGCGGACGCCGGTCTTCTTCTCATTCTCGGTCGGCCCTTGCCGCCGCACTTGTCGCGGAGCGCGCCGGAGATGTCCCCGCGCGAAGGATGCGCTCCCGAGCCGGTCCCGCGTGAGCGAATCGGGCCCCCGTCCTGTCCGGGGAGCCGGGAAGCGCCGGGCGCGGCGTGCGCCATCGTCGCCTCGGATCCCACCACGCCGGCCCTCGCACCTGCGGTACTCCCCCGCGCATGCGGATCTGCCACCCCGAGGTGTCCAGCGTGCGGTGGTGGTGCCAGCAGAGCGCGACCCCGTTGTCAGTGTGCGTCGGGCCCCCGTGCGCGTGCTCCGTGACGTGGTGGATCTCGCACCAGGCGGCCGGGACGTGACACCCGGGGATCAGGCACTCGCCGTCTCGCACGCCGATCGCCCGGCGCTGCACGGGGGTGAAGATCCGGTCGCTCGACCCGAGCCCGACGATCCTTCCTCCGGCCCCGAGCACGACGCGCTGGACCGTCCCTCCGCACGCCGTGTGCGCGGCCACTCGGGTCGGCACCGGCGTCTCGACGCCCTCGACCCGCGCCCAGCCGCGCCCCGTGGCATAGTCCTCGGCGCCGACCGTGACCACGAGTGTCGGGGCGGCACCACCCAGCCGCGGCATGTCGTCGTGCCGGGCCGCGATCCCCAGGGCCGCTGCGAGCGCGTCGTGCTGCTTCTGTGCCCGCGTGCGCCCATCGACCATCCCGCCGGGATCGCCGCACGGCAGCACATCGTCGACCGGGGACACCGCGGTGTCCCGCCGCTCGGCATCGGAGTCCTCGAGTTCCGCGGACGGCACGAAGTGCACGCCGGGAAGCGGCGGCCCGTCGACCTTCGGGTTCAGATACGCGTCCCAGATCCGCTGCAGCTGCCCCGCGACCTCGGGCAGCAGTGCGCCCCGGACCGGGATCACGCCGTCCTTGGCGCGCCCCAGCACCACACCCCGAGCCCGCAGCGCGATGTCTTCCGCGGGCTCCGCACCGTCGGGGTCGAGGTACTGCACGATCAGCTGCGCCCGCACCCGCAGATCCTCGGGTGTCGGCGCCGGACCGGGCTCGCTCTCGGCGTCATCACTGTTCTCGGCGTCATCACTGTTCTCGTCGTCGCTCTCCTCGCCGCGAGCGATCTCCGCGAGATACGCGTCCGCCTCCCAGCGGTCGGCGAGGCGCACGCGAGGGCCAGCCTGCTCGATCGGCCCGGTCGCGGCCAGCAACCCGGTCACGCCGAGCGCCCCGTCGAGGAGGGCCTCGCGCAGCGCCGGCCACCGCGCCGGCAGCCACTCCCCGGAGGACAGGTCGACCTCGCGTCGCACCAACCGCGCGCTCTTCACGAGGCGCGCGGCGGACGCGCCGTCGGTGCGGAGCACCCGCTGCAGCAGCTCGTTCATCGAGCGGCAGCCGAACCGGCCGCAGAAGGCCGGCTCCCCCGACCCCGCCGGACGCGGATCGACGCTCGCGACCGCCTCCACGATCACGGCCTCCACGCGTCGCTGGATCTCGCCCGCGACCCGCAGCAGGTGCATCATCGCCCCGGCATCGAGAGCGCCCACGGTGCCGGACTGCAGCACGGCGTCGAGAGCGACGACCGTGTCGTCGAGAACCGCTGCCGGGGTGCCTTCCATACGACGATTCAACAGAGGGCCACCGACATTGCGAGGCCCGATTACTCCTGTTCAGAGTGATATTCCAGTACGCGCGACGGACTCCTCCTGCACACGAACAGACCCGTGATCAACCCTCCACATCACAACACCATCCGCACAACATGCCGCCGCCGAAATTCGCCGCTTCCCGGCACGACCCCCGCACCCCACCCACGACCCGCGGCACCGACGCCCGTCGCACCCCAACGACCCCCGTCGCAGGACACAAGTGTCACGCCCGGTCGAAGTCCTCGAAGATCAGGATCGTCCGCGTCGAGCGGATCGACGGGATCGCCTGGATGTCCTCCAGCACGATGCGGCGCAGGTCGCGCGCGTCGTTGGCACGCACGAGCAGCAGCACGTCGAAGTCGCCGCCGACGAGGGCCATGTGCTCGATCTCCGGGATCGCCCGGAGCCGCGCGCTCACCTCCTGCCACGTGGCCTGCTCGATCGCGAGGGTCACGTACGCGCTCGCGTGATGCCCCAGCAGCACGGGGTCGGTGCGCACGGTGTACCCCGTGATCACCCCGGCGTCGGTGAGGCGCTTGATGCGGGCATGCGCCCCCGCCCGGGAGATGTGCACCGCCTCGGCGATCGCGGTCATGGACGCCCGCGCATCCCGCCGCAGCTCCGCGAGGATCGCGCGATCCGTCTCGTCCAGCGCCGCCATGGCACCCCTCTCGCGTCCGGGAATTCCTGACACTTCGGAAGCCATTGTGGCACGCGGCGAGCAATCGTCCACGATCCGGCGACGGATCTTGGATGAGTGTCGCACGCGCGGCATGCTGTCCTCATCGAGTTCGGCAAGGAAGGCGGACGGATGAACCCCCACGACATGCTCCCGCGGGACACCGCGGTACGACTGATCGCCGAGGACGGGACCACCCTCCCCGACGAGACCTACGCGCTCCCCGCCGCCGACGTCCTGCTGGCGGCCTACCGCGGCCTCGTCGAAGGCCGTCGCATCAACGATCAGGCCGGCGCGCTCGTGCGCCAGGGCCGCCTCGCGGTCTACCCCTCGTCGCACGGCCAGGAGGCCTGCCAGGTGGCCGCGGCGATGGTGCTCGGCGACACCGACTGGCTCTTCCCCACCTACCGCGACTCGGTCGCCGTGATCGCCCGCGGCGTCGCTCCTGCGGAGGCGATGGTGCTCCTCAAGGGCGACTGGCACTCCGGCTACGACGTGCGCGCGCACCGCGTCGCCCCGCAGGCCACCCCGCTCGCGACCCAGCTGCTGCACGCGGTCGGCTTCGCGCAGGCGGCGAAGCACCGCGGCGAGGACACCGTGGTGGTCGCGCTCTGCGGCGACGGCGCGACGAGCGAGGGCGACTTCCACGAGGCGATGAACTTCGCCGCCGTGTTCCACGTCCCGGTCGTGTTCTTCGTGCAGAACAACGAGTTCGCGATCTCGGTCCCCCTCTCCCGGCAGACCGCCGCGCCCTCCCTGGCCCACAAGGCGGTCGGCTACGGCATGCCGGGGCAGCGCGTCGACGGCAACGACGTGGCCGCGGTCCTCGCGGTGCTCACGGAGGCCGTCGACCGCGCCCGCGCCGGCGGCGGCCCCTCTCTCGTCGAGGCGCACACCTACCGCATGCAGGCGCACACCAACGCCGACGACGACACCCGCTACCGCGAACGCGAGGAGGTGCAGGCCTGGCTCGCCCGCGATCCTCTGCTCCGCCTGCGCGCGCACCTCACCGCGACCGGCGCCCTGGACGACGAGGCCGAGACGCGCTTCGCGGCCGGTGCGGAGGAGATCGCCGCCGCCATGCGCACCGCTCTGAACACCGATGCGGAGCTCGACCCGGAAGACCTCTTCCGCTTCGTGACGGCGACCCGCTCGCCGCAGCGTGAGGAACAGTGGCAGCTCCTCCGGGACGAGATCACCCGCTCCCTCCCCGCCGAGACGATGACGACCGGAGGCCCCCGATGACCATCGCCGAGCACGAAACGTCCGTCGCCCCGACGGACGCCGGCACCACCACGACCATGACCATGGCCGCCGCTCTCAACCGCGCTCTCGCCGACGCCCTCGCCGCCGACCCCGACGTGGTCGTCTTCGGCGAGGATGTGGGAGTCCTCGGCGGCGTCTTCCGCATCACCGACGGGCTCACCGCCCGCTTCGGCGAGGACCTCTGCTTCGACACCCCGCTCGCGGAGTCCGGCATCATCGGCACCGCCGTCGGCATGGCGATGAACGGGATGCGCCCCGTGGTCGAGATGCAGTTCGACGCCTTCGCCCTCCCCGCGTTCGAGCAGATCGTCAGCCACGTCGCGAAGCTCGGCAACCGCACCCGCGGCGGGATGCGCATGCCGCTCGTGATCCGCATCCCGTTCGGCGGCGGCATCGGGGGCGTGGAGCACCACTGCGATTCGTCCGAGGCGTACTACGCGCACACGCCCGGCCTCACCGTCGTGAGCCCGTCCACCCCGCAGGACGCCTACTCGCTGCTCCGGGCGGCCATCGCCTCGCCGGACCCGGTGGTCTTCCTCGAGCCCAAGAAGCTCTACTGGTCGAAGGGCGAGGTCGACACCGCGGTGACGGCGGAGATCGGCTCGGCGCGCATCGCCAGGGACGGCACCGATGTGACCCTCCTCGCGTACGGGGCCTCCGTGCCGCTCGCGCTGGAGGCGGCGGAGGTCGCTGCGGGCGAAGGGCGCAGCGTGCAGGTGGTCGACGTGCGCTCCCTCTCCCCCTTCGACGACGAGACGGTCACCGCGGCGGTGCGCTCCACGGGACGCGCGGTCGTGATCGCCGAGGCCCCGGGATTCGTCAGCGTCGCCTCCGAGATCCAGGCCCGGGTGTTCGAGCGCTGCTTCGAGTACCTGGAGGCCCCCGTGCGGCGGGTGACCGGGTTCGACACCCCGTACGCACCGCCGAAGTTCGAGCACTGGTACCTGCCGGACGTCGATCGGGTGCTCGACGCGATCGACACGCTGCACTGGGAGGACGACGCATGAGCACGCCTGTCAAGACCGCGACCCGCGTGTTCCGCCTCCCCGACCTCGGCGAGGGACTCACCGAGGCCGGCCTCGTGCAGTGGCTCGTGGCCGTCGGCGACACGATCGCGACCGACCAGGCCATCGCCGAGGTCGAGACCGCGAAGAGCGTCGTCGAACTGCCCTCGCCGTTCGCGGGCGTCGTGACGGCGCTGCACGGCACTCCCGGCGACACCATCGACGTCGGCGCCCCGGTGCTGGAGGTCGCCGACCCCGGCAGCGAGGAGACCACGTCCGCGCCGCAGACCCCCGCCGCGCAGCCCGAGCACGAGGCGTACCGGCAGGAGGAGCGTGCGGGGTCGGGCAACGTCCTCATCGGATACGGCACCTCCGCGTCCGCCTCGACGGGTCGGCGACGTCGCCCCGCGGCGCCACGCCCCGCGCCGGCACCCGCCTCGACAGCACCCGCA
>NZ_SSDN01000037.1:0-12065 GCF_004794355.1 Microbacterium sp. K36
CGGATGCTCCCACGACCCAGCCATCACGACCAGGCCCGCAGGGCAACTTCTCTATCTTAGCCATCCCGAGCCGCTTGTCAAATCGGCGCGCCGTGCGGATCTTGGATCCGCTGCGCAGCCGGTGACAGCCGCGGAAGGGGTGGATCTCCCATCCTAGGCGCAAGCCCCGGATCTCTCAAGTGAGAGTGGATCGGGAGTGGTTCTCCGCTTGAGGGGGGTGAAGCTCGGGGCTTCTCCGCTTCCCTGTGGGGCGAACAAGTAATAAGTTACGTGGATTCCGGGGGTCTGGCAAATCGGGCGCACCAGCCCGGGCGTGTCGCGTGTGCTGCTCGAGGGGATTCTCCCGGGCCAGCCGTCGTTTCCGCCCGGATCGGTGCCGGGAGTAGCATCGCGCCCATGACCCCGCACCCGTCCGCCGCCGCTGCCGATCTGCTCGCCCGCGTCCGGCGGGAGATGGGCGAGGAGTCCTTATCCGCCCCTGCCCTCGCCGCCCTTCAGACTCTGGATGCCGTGCCGCTCCCGTCCCGCACCGCGACCGCGGAGTTCGCTCTCGCCAGCGTGGCCTCGGTCGTCCTCGCCGCCGGACTCGACCCGGCATCCATCGATCCCCGTCGAGTCGCCGTCGCCTATCGGAGCGACCGGTACCTGCGGGTCGACGGCGCTCCCCCGCCGGTGTGGGCGCCCCTCTCCGGATTCTGGGAGAGCGCAGACGGCTGGATCCGGACCCACGGCAACTACCCGCACCATGCTCGGGCGCTTCGTCGCGCGCTCGGCCTGACCGACGCGGCGGGTCCGGAGGCGGTCGCCCGCAGGGTGGCGGCCCTGTCGAGCGACGCGGCCGTCGGCCGGATCTCCGAAGCCGGTGGTCTCGCCGTCGCCGTGCGCCGCGAGGACCCGGACGTCGATCAGGCCCTGCGGAGCACTCCCCTCCTCGACGTCGCGACCATCGAGGCGGCGGACGCACGGCGGCGGGAGCGACGGAGCCCGTCCCCCGGCGCCTCGGCGCGCCTGCCCCTCGCCGGCCTCCGTGTCCTGGACCTCACGCGAGTGATCGCGGGACCGGTGTGCACACGGACTCTCGCTCTCCTCGGTGCCGACGTGCTGCGTCTCGATCCTCCGCAGCTCCCCGAGCTCCCGTCGCAGCACCTCGACACAGGTCATGGCAAGCGCACCGCACGTCTCGACGCCCGGTCCCCCGAACTGCACGCCCTCCTGGAGTCGGCGGATGCGATCGTGCTGGGATATCGTCCCGCTGCGCTGGATCGGCTGGGCCTCTCCCCCGACGCTCTCGTCGAGCAGCACCCGGGTCTCGTCGTCGCGCAGCTCAGCGCGTGGGGCACCGACCACCCCGACCGCGCCGGCTTCGACAGCCTCGTGCAGGCGGAGAGCGGCATCGCGATGATCGAGGGCGACGACGGACGGCCGGGCGCCCTCCCCGCCCAGGCGCTGGATCACAGCAGCGGCTATCTTCTCGCCGCCGCACTCACCCGGCTGCTCCGTTCGCGTGACGGGCACTCGCGCATCGTGCGCACCTCGCTGCGCCGCGTCGCCGCCGAGCTGCTCGCGCTGCCGCGCACGACCGATGTCGTGCGCACCCCGGAGGTCGACGCGTCGGCGCATCTCGCGCGATTCGACGTGGACGGGGTCCCGGTCGTGACGGCGGCACCGGCGCTCCCCGGGCTGACCTTCGACGCCCCGCACACCTGGGGTTCCGACGCACCACGCTGGTAAGCGGGTCTCCCCCGTACGGGAGGCCTTCGGGACGCGGGATCAGACGGCGAGGCGCGGCCGTCGCACGGCGAGGACCACGCAGAGGACCAGGGTGAGCAGGCCCCACACCGCACAGGCGGGCGGCAGCACCCGATACGCGAGATGCTGCACCGTGAAGTCGGCGGAGAGCGGACCGAACGCCAGCAGTCCACCGACCCACGCGACCACGAGGATCACCGGCAGCGAGAGCCACCACGCGACCCGCACGAACGTCGGAAGGATCCGCGGCGCACCCGCTCGCGGTGTCGCACGCCGCAGCCACAGCGCCGCCCAGATCGCCAGACCCAGCAAACCGAGGGCGCTGGAGGCATACTGCAGCCACTTGTACCCGTCGAACGGGCCCCAGGAGTTCGCGAGCGCGGGCACCAGATCGACGCCCCACCGCGACTCGTGCGTGAACGCATCCCAGAGGATGTGCGAGAGCACCCCCAGCATCGCGGAGACCACGAGGAGGAACGGATACAGCGGTCGCGCGGCACGGTACCGCGAGCGGTCGTCACGGCTCAGGGCGTCGACCGCCGCCCGGAGTCCGCTCGCCTCCCACCCGGCGGGCAACCGCGCGGTCACCCATCCCGGCAGCAGTTCGAGGGTCGCCGGGCGCAGCAGGACGCGCCACAGCAGGAACAGCACCAGCGCGAGCAACGACGTCCACACGAGGTTGACGGGATCGTGCAGGAACCCGTAGTTGAGACCGACGTTGCGCAGGAACAGCGAGATGTCCGGTGTCATCGCTCCGATCGCGATCGCCGCGGGGACGAGCGGCGTGCGCACGAACGGCAGCGCGACGATCGCGTGACTCGGAGTGAACGGCATACGCGGCCGGGGTCAGCCGAGGAAGACGCCGGCGAGCGTCTTCTTCCCGCGACGGAGCACCGAGACGCCGCCGGGAAGCGTGCCCTGCACGATCGCGGTGTCGTCCTCCACCCGCTCGCCGTCGAGGGAGACGCCACCCTGCGCGATGGCGCGACGCGCCTCGGACAGACTCGACACCAGCCCGGTCGCGACGAGGGCGTCGACGACCGGAGTACCGGCGGCGACGGTCGCGTGGGGAAGCTCATCCAGGGCCGTGCGCAGGGTCGCCGCGTCGAGAGCGGTGAGGTCGCCCTGACCGAAGAGAGCCTCGGACGCCGCGATCACCGCAGCCGTCGCCTCCACGCCGTGCACCGTCGCGACGACCTCAAGCGCGAGGCGCTTCTGGGCGGCGCGGCGGAACGGCTCCGTCGCGACGAGCTCGGCGTACTCCTCGATCTCGGCCCTGGTCAGGAACGTGAAGACCTTGAGGCGTTCGATCACGTCGGCATCGGCCGTGCTGAGCCAGAACTGGTAGAACGCGTACGGGCTCGTGAGCTCCGCGTCGATCCAGATCGCGTTGCCCTCACTCTTGCCGAACTTGGTCCCGTCGCTGTTGGTGATCAGCGGCGTGCCGATCGCGTGGACCGATACCCCTTCGACCCGGTGGATGAGGTCGGTGCCGCTGGTGAGGTTGCCCCACTGGTCGGAGCCACCCGTCTGCAGCACGCAGTCGTACTGGCGGTAGAGCTCGAGGAAGTCGAGCCCCTGCAGGATCTGGTAGCTGAACTCGGTGTAGCTGATGCCGGCGTCGGAGTTGAGGCGCGCGGCCACCGCGTCCTTCTTCAACATCGTGCCGACGCGGTAGTGCTTGCCGATCTCGCGGAGGAAGTCGATCGCGGAGAGCGGTGCGGTCCAGTCGAGGTTGTTCACCATTCGGGCGGCGTTCTCGCCCTCGAAGCTGAGGTATCGCTCGACCTGTCCGCGCAGACGGTCGACCCATTCCGCCACCGTCTCGCGGGTGTTGAGCGTGCGCTCGGCGGTGGGCCGCGGGTCGCCGATCAAGCCGGTGGAGCCGCCGACGAGGCCGAGCGGCTTGTGCCCCGCGAGCTGAAGACGGCGAAGCAGGAGCAGCTGGACGAGGTGCCCGAGGTGCAGGCTGGGCGCCGTCGGGTCGAAGCCGCAGTAATACGTGACGGGGGCTCCCGCGAGCAGGGCGCGCAGCGCCTCCTGGTCGGTGGACACGTGGACGAGGCCACGCCACACGATCTCGTCCCACACGTTCTCGAACGTGGGGTCGATCGCCTGCGGCGCGGTCGTCAGAGCGGGAGTTGACACGCGCTCCAGGCTAGCAGCGCACGACCCTCCCGCTGCGTCGTGCGCGGGGGTGTCAGCTGTGTGCCGCCCACCACACGAGGAAGGCCGCGCCGAGCCCGATGACCCAGCTCACGAGACTGCCGACGAGGAAGTACTCGGCACGGGCGCCGGTCTCCCCGTCGCGCGAGATCTCCGGGAACCGGACGATGCCCTTGGCGGCGAGCATGGCTGCGAGCACGGGGTACGCCGCGGCCAGCGTGAGGATCATCACGAGGACGCGTTCCAGCGGGCCGATGAGCCGTCCGCCCTTGAAACCGTGGCGCGGATCGGCCGGGATGACCGCGGACACCGTGGCGGTCTCGCCGGCGGGCGCTGCGGCGGAGACGCGGTCCGACGACGCGTCGGACGGAGGCACCGGAGTCGAGACCTCAGTCGGGCGCCAGGTGTGCTCGCCGTCGAGAGCAGCCCGGACGACGAGGTTGGCGGATTCGAGCAGGAAGACGCCGGCCCCGAGCGCGAGCACGACGAGGTCGAACGGGACCTCCCCGAAGGGCGAGCGGAGAGTCCACATCTCGCCGATGAGGCCGGCGGTGTCCCGGGCTCCGCCCCAGACCACGGCGCCGATGCTGAGCGCGGCCAGCGCGACCGCGGGCCAGAATCCGGCCCTGGACGGCCCCGCCTCCGGCATGCTCCAAGCCCACAGTGCTCCGACGCCGAGCCCCAGGAGCGCGGGCAGCAGCGCGTCTCCGCCGATGCCGAGGAGGAGGATCACGGCCGCGGCGACGACGTACCCGACCCACCGTCGCGGCACGAACTGCCGGACGAGGTCGGTCGCGCCCACGGCGAGGAGGACGAAGCCCGCGAGGATCATGCGGACTCCCCCCGGAGCGCGGCCACGCCTTCGATGAGCGCGGCGGCTCCCGCGCTCCGCAGCGACTTGGACACGCTGGGCTGCGAGATGCCCTCCTGCGCCGCAAGCTCCTGCTGGGAGCGGCCGATCAGCCGCCCGTACGTGAGGTGACGCTCGCGCTCGCTCATCGCCCCCACGAGCTCGTCGCGCGCGAGGACGTAGGCGTTGGACGCGGCGATCACGGTCTCCATGACCTCATCCTGACCCGGGGCGCCGACAATCCAGGTGCGCGTCCTCGGCACGGCGCGCTGCTCGCGGGCATGCACGGTCTCGATCGCGGCGCGCGCGGCGTACCAGCCGGGACCGTCGGCCAGATCGCGATGCACCGAGGCGACGGATCGGACCTCGCCGATGCCGATCCCGAAGCGGAAGGCGAGCCCCTCCGGAAGCCGGAGCTGGACCATGAGAAGGGACAGGAGG
This sequence comes from Microbacterium sp. K36, assembly GCF_004794355.1. Taxonomy (NCBI): domain Bacteria; kingdom Bacillati; phylum Actinomycetota; class Actinomycetes; order Micrococcales; family Microbacteriaceae; genus Microbacterium; species Microbacterium sp. K36. The sequence continues at coordinate 5,207 of NZ_SSDN01000037.1, forward strand.
GCGTCGGGCAGCTCGCGGTAGACGCCCTGCTGCTCGTCCCCTACCGTGGGCGTGAGCGGCTGGACCGCCAGCGGGCGGTCCCGTTCGACCTGAGCGATGGTCTCGTCCAGCGCACGCTGTGCGGCGCTCCGGTCTCCGAGCTCTCGGGAACCCACGATGTCGGCGATCACGGCGATGACCATGACATAACCCTAACACGAATATTCAGAGTTTATGCCTTATATGGCTATAGATAGGAAATATGCCTGATTCACGCATCATCGACTGGGGTGATGGCACCTGGACCCACACCCCCGCCCTGACCCGCATCGACGGACATCTCGACGCCACCGCGATCGAGGGCAGCGACGCGTGGCGCCACACCGCCTACGGATTCGTGCATGACTCGGAACACGCGCTGCTCGCCCCGCTCGCCGTCGGGGAGGCCATCGAGGTCGCCTTCAGAGCCCCCTGGGAGGGCCAGTTCGATCAGGCGGGGCTCTTCGTGCGTGCTGACGACGAGCACTGGATCAAAGCGGGAGTCGAGTTCGCGGACGGCCACCTAGGTCTGGGCGCCGTCGTGACCGCCGGCCGATCCGACTGGTCGGTCGGCTACGTCGACGACTGGCGCGAGAGCGAGATCACGGTCCGGGTCAGTCGCTGGGAGGACGCGATGATCGTACGCGCCCGCGCGGACGACGGACCGTGGCGATTGGTGAGGGTGGCCCCCTTCGCCGGCGACGCGACCGTCTCGGCGGGACCGTTCCTGGCAGCGCCCACCCGAGCGGGCCTGACCGTCCGGTTCACCCGGTGGGAGCGCTCGGCCGCCGACGGCGACCTGCACTGAGGCGAGGCCGCCGCCGGAGCGACTACAGACCGAGCGCGTGCGCGGCGGCCTGCGCGCGGGCGACGAGCTCCGCGCGCTGCTCGGCCACCCGCTCCGGAGCGGTGCCGCCGACGCCCGTGCGGGATGCGACGGAGCCCTCGATCGTGAGCACCTCGCGGACCTCGGGGACGAGGTGCGGCGACACCGACAGCAGCAGCTCGTCGGAGGCGTCCTCCAGCCCGATCCCCTGCTCCTCGCAGGCACGCACGAGCGCGCCGGAGATCTCGTGGGCGTCGCGGAACGGCACGCGCCGCTTCACCAACCACTCGGCGACATCGGTGGCCAGGGAGAACCCCTGGGGGGCGAGCTCGGCCATCCGCTCCGTGTGGAAACGCAGCGTCGCGATCATCCCGGCGAACGCCGGCAGCACGACCTCGAGCGTCTGCACCGAGTCGAAGACCGGCTCCTTGTCCTCCTGCAGATCGCGGTTGTACGCGAGGGGCAGGCCCTTGAGGGTCGCCAGCAGGCCGGACAGATTGCCGATGAGACGCCCCGACTTGCCGCGCGCCAGCTCGGCGATGTCCGGGTTCTTCTTCTGCGGCATGATGCTGGACCCCGTGGAGTAGCCGTCGTCGAGGGTGACGAAGCCGAACTCCCGCGTGTTCCAGAGGATGATCTCCTCGGACAGGCGGGAGAGGTCGACCCCCGTCATCGCCGCGATGAACGCGAACTCCGCCACGACGTCCCGCGCGGCGGTGCCGTCGAGGGAGTTCTCGGCGGGACGGTCGAGGCCGAGCTCCGTCGCGACGAGCGCGGGATCCAGGCCCAGCGTCGAACCCGCGAGCGCTCCCCCGCCGTACGGCGAGACACCGGCGCGACGGCGCCAGTCGACGAGGCGCTCGAGCTCGCGCACCAGCGGCCAGGCGTGGGCCTGGAGGTGATGGGCGAGCAGCACCGGCTGCGCGTGCTGGAGGTGGGTGCGACCGGGCAGGATCGCGTCGGGATGCGCCTCCGCCTGCGCCACGAGGGCATCGATCACGCGCAGCAGGTCGCGGGCGATCACCCGGGCGTGGTCGATCAGGTACATCCGCACGAGCGTGGCGATCTGGTCGTTCCGGCTGCGGCCGGCGCGGAGACGTCCGCCCAGCTCCGGACCCAGCTCGGCGATCAGCGCCTGCTCGAGCGCGCCGTGCACGTCCTCGTCGGTGGGCAGCGGCTGCAGGGTGCCGTCGGCGACCTTGCGCGCCACGGCGTCGAGGCCCTCGTGCATCCGGGCGGCCTCATCCGGCTCCAGGTAACCCGCGGCGGCCAGCGCCGTGGCATGCGCGTGCGAACCGGCGATGTCGTACGGCGCGAGGATCCAGTCGAAGTGCGTCGACCGGCTCAGCTCGACGAGCTCCGGCGACGGACCGGTGGCGAAGCGCGCGCCCCAGAGCGCGCCCTCGTTGGTGCCTTCGTGCGAACCGGCCATCACGCGTCCTTCTTCCCGAGGAGCCACACCAGCAGGGCCTTCTGGGCGTGCAGGCGGTTCTCCGCCTCGTCCCAGACCACGCTCTGCGGGCCGTCGATGACCGCGGAGTCGACCTCGTAGCCGCGGTCGGCGGGGAGGCAGTGGATGAAGATCGCGTCGTCGTGCGCGAGTTCCATCGTCTCCGGTGTGACCTTGTAGCCGCCGAGGTCGCGGATCCGCGCGAGCTTCTCCTCCTCCTTGCCCATCGACACCCAGGTGTCGGTGACGACGACGTCGGCACCGGCGGCCGCCTCGACCGGGTCGGTGAAGAGCGTGATCGATCCCCCGGTCTCCCCGGCGCGGCGGTCGGCCGCCTCGATCACGTCGGCGCGCGGCGCGTAATCCTCCGGCGAGGCGATGCGCACGTGCATGCCCGCCGTGACGCCCGCGAGCGCGTAGGAGTGCGCCATGTTGCTCTGACCGTCGCCGAAGAACGTCAGCGTGAGGCCCTTGAGGTCGCCCTTGTGCTCGCGGATCGTCAGCAGATCGGCGAGGAGCTGGCAGGGGTGGAAGTCGTCGGACAGCGCGTTGATCACGGGGACCCGCGTGCCGGCGGCCATCTCCTCCAGGCCCGACTGCGCGTACGTGCGCCAGACGATCGCCGCGACCTGGCGCTCGAGAACGCGGGCCGTGTCGGAGGGCGTCTCCTTCCCGCCGAGCTGGCTGCTCGCCGTGGAGATGATGAGCGGCGTGCCGCCGAGGTCGGCAATACCGACCGCGAACGAGACGCGCGTCCGGGTGGACGACTTGTCGAAGATCACGGCGACGGTCTGCGGACCGGCGAGGCTCTTGTCAGCCCAGCGATCCTTCTTGAGCTCGAGCGCGAGATCGAGGATCTCCGCCTGCTCGGCGGGCGTCAGATCGTCGTCGCGCAGCAGGTGGCGGGTCATGCGGGGACCTTTCCGGTGGCGGAGGTGTGGACGTCGGAGAGAGCGGCGGCGAACAGCTCGCGGAACTCCGCCAGCTCTGCGTCGCCGATCGTCAGAGCCGGCGCGACGCGCACGGTCTCGGGGTTGGCGGCGTTGACGATGAGACCGCGGTCCTGGGCGGCGGCGACGACCGCACCCGCCACGGGCTCCGTGAGCGCGACACCGACGAGGAGTCCGCGGCCGCGGACCCCGGCGATCAGCGGGGAGTCGATGCCGAGGATGATGTCCCGCAGCTCAGCGCCACGGCGCGCGGCATTGTCGACGAGGTCGGCACGTTCGATCTCGGCCAGCACGGCGTCCGCCACGGCCGTCGCGAGCGGGTTGCCGCCGAACGTGGAGCCGTGCGAGCCGGGTGTGAACAGAGCGCTCGCGGCACCGTAGGTGACGAGGGCGCCGATCGGGAATCCGCCGCCGATGCCCTTCGCGAGTGTGATGGCGTCGGGCGTGATGCCCTCGTGGCTGAACCCGAACCACGCGCCGGTCCGGCCCGCGCCCGTCTGGATCTCGTCGACGATGAGCAGCGCCCCGTGCGCGAGGGTCAGCGAGCGGGCCGCGGCGAGGTAGCCCTCGGGGAGCTCGACGACGCCGGCCTCGCCCTGGATCGGCTCCACGATGACGGCGGCGACACGGTCGTCCATCGCGGCCTCCAGCGCTTCGATCGTGGCCGGGATGTGCTCCACGCCTCCGGGCATCGGCGCGAACGGCGCGCGCATCGACTCCTTGGCCGTGAGCGCGAGCGAGCCCATCGTCCGCCCGTGGAAGCCGTTCTCCAGCGCGAGGATGCGCGGACGCTCCGCCCCGCCGTGCAGCCGGGCGAGCTTGAACGCGGCCTCGTTGGCCTCGGCACCGGAGTTCGAGAAGAACACGCGACCATCGATCCCCGCGCCGGCGAGGCGCTTGAGCCGGGCGGCGAGCGCGAGCTGCGGCGGGGTCGCGAAGTAGTTGGAGACGTGCGCGAGGGTGGCGGCCTGCCGCGACACCGCGTCGACGAACACCGGGTGCGCGTGCCCGAGGGAGGTCACCGCGATACCGGCGAGGAAGTCGAGGTAGCGTCGGTCTTCGGCGTCCCACAGGTACGAGCCCTCACCGCGGGTCAGCAGCGCGAGGCGCTCCCCCGCGTTGAGCACGAGATCACGTGCCGCGTCGTCCTGCCAGACGGTCATGCCGTCGCCCCTTTCTCTCCCAGGACCACTTCGGTCCCGATTCCCTTGCTGGTGAACAGTTCGACGAGCACCGAGTGCGGCACCCGTCCGTCGATGATCGCCGCCGCGTCGACGCCGCCCTCGACCGCATCGAGGCACGCGCGCATCTTCGGGATCATCCCCGACTCCAGCCGCGGCAGCATCTCGACGAGCGCATCCGACGTGAGGTGCGACACGAGCGAGTCGCGGTTAGGCCAATCGGCGTACAGCCCCGGCACATCGGTGAGGATGACGAGCTTGCGGGCCCCGAGGGCCACGGCCAGGGCGGCAGCAGCGGCATCCGCGTTGACGTTGAGGGACTGCCCCGGATGGTCGAGGTCGGGCGCGATGCTCGACACGACCGGGATCCGCCCCGCGGCGAGATGGTCGAGCACGGGCGTCGGATCGACCTGGACCACGTCGCCCACGCGGCCGAGGTCCACCTCCTCCCCGTCGATCATCACACCGCGGCGGCGGCCGCCGAAGAGTCCGGCGTCCTCGCCGCTGAGCCCGGTGGCGATGGGGCCGTGCGAGTTGATCTTCGACACGAGCTGCGGGTTGACCTGGCCGGTGAGCACCATCCGCACGACGCCGATGGCCTCGGTGTTGGTGACGCGGTACCCGCCCTTGAACTCGCTGGGGATCTCCAGCCGCTGCAGCATGTCGGAGATCTGCGGCCCGCCGCCGTGCACGACGACCGGCTGCACGCCGACATAGCGGAGGTACGCGATGTCCTGGGCGAAGGCCTCCTGCAGCTCGTCCGAGACCATGGCGTTCCCGCCGTACTTGACGACGACGATCTGGTCGCGGAACTTCTTCAGCCACGGCAGCGACTCGATGAGGGTGGTGGCCTTCTGCGCCGCGATGTCCGGCGTGGTGTCCTGGATGTCGGTCATGAGGCGTAGGCGCTGTTCTCGTGCACGTAGTCGTGGGTGAGGTCGTTCGTCAGCACCGTGGCGGTGGCCTCTCCGACATTGAGGTCGATCACCAGGTGCGTCGCCCGGGGCGTCAGATCGACCTCCTCGCGCGGGCGGTCTGGCCCGCCGGCGGTGCAGACGCGCACGCCGTTCATCCACACGTCGACGTCGTAGGGGTCGAACTGCGCGGCCGTCGTGCCGATCGCCGCGAGGACGCGTCCCCAGTTCGGGTCGTTGCCGAAGATGGCGGCCTTGAACAGGTTGTTGCGGGCGACCGAGCGGCCGACCTCGACGGCGTCCTGTTCGGAGACGGCGTGCTGCACCTCGATCGTGATGTCGTGGCTCGCCCCCTCCGCGTCGCCCTGCAGCTTGACCGCGAGCTCCTGGCAGAGCGCGGTGAGCGCCTCCGCGAAGTCGTCGAGATCGGGGACGACCTCGGAAGCGCCGTTGGCGAGCAGTGTCACCTGGTCGTTGGTCGACATGCAGCCGTCGGAGTCGAGGCGGTCGAACGTGCGTCCCGTCGCCCGGCGAAGGGCCTCATCGGCCTGAAGCGGCTCGAGCACGGCGTCGGTGGTGAGCACCACGAGCATCGTCGCCAGACCAGGGGCGAGCATGCCCGCGCCCTTCGCCATGCCGCCGATCGTCCAGCCGTCGCGGGTCACCACAGCGGTCTTCGCGACCGTGTCCGTGGTCATGATGGCGTGCGCGGCGCTCTCCCCGCCGTCGGAGCTCAGTTCGGTGATCGCCTGCGCGGTGCCCGCGAGGACCTTCTCGCGGAAGACCTCGTCGCCCGTCCCGATGAGCCCCGTGGAGCAGACGAGCACGTCGCCCGCGCTGATGCCGAGCAGCTCGGCCGCCTTCTCCGCGGTCTGGTGGGTGGTCTGGAACCCGAAGCTGCCGGTGAAGCAGTTCGCACCGCCGGAGTTGAGGACGACGGCCTCGACCACGCGGTCCGCGACGGCCTGCTGCGACCAGATGATGGGGTTGGCCTTGGCGCGGTTGCTCGTGAAGACGGCGGCGCCGACCTTGCGGGGGCCACGGTTGACCACGACGGCGACATCGGGCTTGCCGGTCGATTTGAGTCCGGCGGCGACCCCGGCCGCCTCGAATCCTGCGGGGGCGGTGACGCTCACGGGGCGACTCCGTTCACTGAGAGGGCGCGGGTCTCGGGAAGCCCCAGCGCGATGTTCATGGACTGGACGGCAGCTCCGGCGGTGCCCTTGACGAGGTTGTCGACGGCGGTGACCACCGTCACGCGGTTCGCTGCGCGGTCGATCGCGAGGCCGATGAGGGCCGTGTTCGCTCCGAGCACGTCGGCGGTGCGGGGGAAGCTCCCCTCCGGCAGCAGCTGGACGAAGGTCTCGGCGCCGTACGCGCTCTCCCACGCCTGACGGATCTCGGCGTCGCTCACACCCTCGACGATCGGCGCCGTGGACGTGGCGAGGATACCGCGCGACATCGGCACGAGGACCGGAGTGAACGAGATCCGGATGTCCTGGGTCCCTGAGCCTGTCGAA
>NZ_SSDN01000038.1:0-42003 GCF_004794355.1 Microbacterium sp. K36
CCGTCGACGCCTGGTACGACGCGCTGCTCCCGCGGCTCGTGCCCCTGCAGGCGGCGTACGGCGGGCAGATCTGTCCCGTGACCTCCGTCGCCCGACGCAGGACCGCCGAACGCGGGAGACGCCGCCGTCGCGGGACCGCCGAACACCGGCGGAGCGGGCGGCGCCACCGGATCTCCGGCCGCGGCGTGCTCGCTCCAGCGGTGCGTGTGGTCTCGGGACGCCGCCTCGGCTGCGGCGACACTGACCTCGTTGAGCAGCGCGAGGGCGTCGGCTCGCTCGAGCCCGGAGAGGAGGCCGGTGATCGGCCCGGGCACGGTGTGCACCTGAGCACCGGAGACTCCCTGCGCCCGGTCGATGGGCCCCTGGCTCAGCGACACGCCCTGGAGACGCGCGAGCGGGAAGACCGCGAGCTTGCGCCACACGATTCCCCGACGCAGCAGCAGGCCGTCCGTCGTCACCGTGTATCCGTGACGCTTCCAGGAGAACGGTCGCCGCCACCAGGCCCGGCGCGGCATCGTCCGGTAGGGGTCGGCGTCGGTCGGACCGACGACACCCTGGTCCCACAGCGCGGGGATGCTCTCGACCGGCACGTCGGGCAGCACGAGCGACAGCACCCGCTCCACGTCCGCGCGCTTGCCGACCGGGAGCACGACGTTGAACTGCTGACCGCTGCTCGACGACTGCTGGGCAGCGCTCTTGCCGCTCATCCGGTTGATCTTGATGGTCCACCAGCCGAACGGCCGCCAGAGCAGGGACTGCGACACCTCGACCGCGAAGATGCGGCCGGGCGGGAGGGTCTCGGTGACGGTGGTGAGCAGCCCGTAGGTGATGCGCACGCCGTCGGGAGTGGGCGCGATGGAGTAGCGCAGCGACTTGGATATCTGCGCCCAGGTGATGCCGACCACGGCGATGACCATGGGGACGCCCATGCCGAGACCGATGCCCAGCAGCACCACCCCGCCGTCGGGTTCCCCGTCGATGAGGATCCCGATGAGGGTGCTGCCGATCGCGATGGCGAAGATCACGCCGAAGAACACCAGCCACAGCAGCCCGGAGATGAGCTGCGAGCCGATCAGCCGGCCGGCCGGGATCTTGACGACGCTCTCGGGCACGACGTCCTGCAGGTCCACCCCGGCGAGCAGGCCGTTGACGCCCTCGTTCATCGAGCCGGCGAGCTGTGCGCGGGCGGAAGCCGGAGCGGTCCCGCCGGGCGCCGCTGCGCCCTGCGGATCCAATGCCGCGTGCCGAGCGGCACGCGCCCCGGACGCCAGGCGCAGGATCTCGGCGCGCACGCCTTCGGCGCGCGGCGTCGCCAGGTATTCGAGCGCGACGTTCGCGTCGGTGCCCGCGCCGACGACCTCGAGTTTCGCGAGGCCGATGATGCGTGCCGGGAACGGCCGCGTGAGGTTCACTCCCTGCACGCGGTCGAGCGGGGCCCGACGGTGCGACCGGAAGATGATGCCCTTGCGCACCTCGACATGGTCGCCGGTGATGCGGAACTGCTGGAAGCGCCAGACGAACCAGAAGATCGCCACGAGCACCACGACGAGCGCGAGGACACCCAGCAGCGCGATCAGGGCGAAGTTGTTCGCGAGCACCCAGTCCACCGGGTCGCCGCCGGTGTAGTCGTCGTAGTGCGCCTCCTCCGGCGCGAACTGCCCCACGAGCCAGGCGATGACCCGATCGCGCATGTTCGCGATCACGATGCCGCCCACGATGATGAGCGCCAAGCCGCCCTTGAAGAGCGGGGTCAGCGGATGCATCCGGTGCCATTCGCCGTCCGCGAGGTGCGTCGACGGTGTGCCCGCGGGGGTCTGCCCTGGTGCGGCGGTGGGGAGCTGCTGCGACTCGCTCACAGGCCGGTCCGGCGGGTCTCGGCGACCTGGATGAGCGTGTCGCGCAGCGCCTCGGCCGCCGCCTGGGTGAGGCCGGGGATCTGCACACCGGTGGTCGCTGCGGCGGTGACCATCTTGAGCTGGGAGATGCCGAACGCCCGGTCGAGCGGCCCCTGGGTGATGTCGACGAGCTGCATACGGCCGTAGGGCACCGCGATCATGCGCTGCCAGAGGATGCCCTTGCGGAACACGATGTCGTCCGCCCGCAGCATGTAGCCGATCGCCCGCGCCTGACGCGGGAGGATGACCAGCGTCACGAGGGTGATGAGGATGATGACCCCGGCCGGGATCCACACCCAGTCCTGCTCGAGCACGATGTTCAGCACGACGGCCGCCGCCACGACGATCGCCAGGAAGATGACGTTCTGCACGATCTGCGACACCACGTAGCGCGGCGAGATCTGGTGCCAGGTGCCGTCGAGCTCGAGGCGGGCCTCGTTGCGCGCCGTGCGCAGGCCCGTGTAGGTGCCCTGGTCGAGGGCGCCGAGGTCAGTGCCCTCCGCCGGGTTCAGGGGCGCGGTCTCTGGGTTCTGAGTCATCAGGATCCTTCGGCAGGGTGCAGAACTGTTCGGCGACGAGAGCGGCGACGACGAGCACGACCGCACTCGCGATCAGCGCCACCATGGCCACAGTCGACCCTATCGGGGGATCGATGGGGCGCGTGAGGAGGAAGGCCAGCAGCCCGGCGCCGAAACCCGCCATGATCGCCCCCAGCAGGCTGGACGCCCGCGCGAGGGTCGCGGCCCGGAGGGCACGGAACGGGTCGATGCGCACCCCCGACCGGACGCTGCGCCGCACCGGCCAGGCCACCCCGAGCGACGCACCCGCGATGAGGACGAGCAGCACCGGGAGGAAGAGGGACGGCGTGAACGTGGCCCGCCCCGTCGCCGTGAGCATCTGGTCGAGGACGAAGCCGGCCCCGGCGCCGACGAGTGCGAGAACGGCGAGAAGTCCGGCGGAGGTGCGCTTCATCCCTCGCCTCGCGCGTGAAGGTCCGCCGCCAGATCGGCGACCCGGCCCCGGCCCACGAGCTCGGCGTCGGGATCGAGGTCGAGCCACGGCTCCAGGACGAACAGCCGCTCCGCCGCCCGCGGATGGGGCAGCTGGATCCGGGGGTCGTCCGACACGACGTCGCCGTAGGCGATGAGGTCGAGGTCCAGGGTGCGGTCGCCCCACCGCTCGCCGCGCACGCGGCCGTTCTCGTCCTCGATGGCGTGCAGCATGCCGAGGAGGATCTCGGGAGCGAGCCGGGTGGTCACCAGAGCCACCGCGTTCACATACCCGGGGGCGTCCGGATCGGGGCCGTCCAGGCGCAGCGCCACCGTCTCGAACAGGCGCGACAGGCGCACGTCCGAGACGAGCGGGAGCCGCCCGATGCGCGCGGCCGCGGCGCGGATCGTGTCTTCGCGGTCGCCCAGGTTGGCGCCGAGCGCCACGACCGCCACCGTCTCGGGGCGCGGAGGTCGGGGCCCCGGCACCTGCGGCGGGCGGGTGAGGTTGCGGCTCATGTGGTGATGTCCTCCAGCGACTCCGGCGCCCGCGTCCGGTGCACCGTGACGGCCACGTCGCCGAAGGTCAGGGCGATCGGAGCCTGCGGCTTGTGCACCGTCACGGTCACCTGCTGCACGCGGCGGTCACCGAGGGCGACGTCCGCGATCCGCTCGGCCAGGGTCTCGATGAGGTTCACCGGCTCCCCCGCGACGACGGCGGCCACCCGCTCCGCGAGCTCGCCGTAGTGCACGGTGTCGGCCACATCGTCGGAGGCGGCGGCCTGTTCGAGGGAGAGCCGCAGGCGGAGGTCGACCGTGAACTCCTGTCCGTTCTCCCGCTCGTGCGGGTAGACGCCGTGGTGGCCGAACACGGTCAGCCCTGTCAGCACGATCTCGTCGAGGAAGTCCATGCCTCTAGGGTACGGCGACGCTCCGACCTCGCACTCAGCCTTCCCAGGCGCGCGTGATCGCGAGGGCGTCGCGGGTCGCCGCGACGTCGTGCACGCGCACCGCCCAGGCGCCGGCGCGCATCGCGAGCGCACTCGTCACCGCGGTGGCCAGGTCCCGGCGCTCCTCGGAGACGCCGTCACCGCCCGGCGCCGCCGCCTGCAGCACGTCGGCGAGGAAGCGCTTGCGCGACGTCCCGACCAGCACGCGGAAGCCGAGGCCCACGATCTCGTCGAGGCCCCGCAGCACATCCCAGTTCTGGGCACCGGCCTTGGCGAACCCGATACCGGGATCGACGATCAGGCGGGAGGGCGCGATCCCGGCGGCCGCTGCCTCCCCGATGCGCTCGCGCAGCTCGCCGGCCACCTCTCGGGCGACGCGGCGGTAATCGGCGTTCGCGTACATGTCGGCGGAGAAGCCGCGCCAGTGCCCGATCGCGAAATCGGCTCCCGAGTCCGCCACGGCGGCGCGCATGTCGGGGTCGGCGAGTCCGCCGGAGACGTCGTTGACGATGCGCGCCCCCGCCCGGACGGCGGCCGCGGCGGTCGACGCGTTGAGGGTGTCGATGCTGACGACGGCGCCGGCCGCCGCGAGCTGTTCGACGACCGGAAGGACACGGCGCTGCTCCTCGTCCACCCAGACGCGCTCCGCGCCGGGCCGGGTCGACTCGCCTCCGACGTCGAGGACGGACGCCCCTTCCACGCGCAGGCGGAGGCCGTGGGTGACCGCGCGGTCCGCGTCGAGGTACCGCCCGCCGTCGCTGAACGAGTCGGGCGTCACATTGACGATGCCCCAGATCCCGGTCATGCGCGCGATGTCCCGACCCCCGGCACGGTCATGCCGATCAGGGTCACCAGCTCCGCACGCGCCACGGGATCCGTGTAGACCCCGCGCGCCGCGATGGTCAGCGTCGAGGCCTCGGTCTGCCGCCCGCCCCGCATCGTCACGCAGCCGTGGCTGGCATCGAGCACGACGAGCACGCCGCGCGCGTCGAGGTTCTCGGCGATCGTGTCGGCGATCTGCTCCCCCAGCCGCTCCTGCACCTGCGGCCGCGCGGCGAGGACCTCCACGACGCGCACGAGCGCGCCGAGGCCGACAACCTGCTCGCCCGGAAGGTAGGCGATGTGCGCATGCCCTGCGAAGGGCAGGAGGTGGTGCTCGCACACCGAGCGGAAGCGGATGTCGCGCAGCAGCACCGCGCCGGACGGCAGGGTGTCCGGCGCCGGCCCGCGGGTCACGCTGATGGTGTGGGCGAGCGGCTCGGCGGGATCCTCGCCCACCCCGGCGAAGAACTCCGCGTAGAGCTCGGCCATCCGGGAGGGCGTCTGTTTGATCCCCGGACGATCGGGGTCCTCGCCGATCGCCTCCAGGAGTTCCCTGGTGAGCCGCTCGACGCGTCCCTTGTCGACGGTCACGTCACGCCGTCGCGGGACGAGGGTTGCCCGCTCCGGCGGAGCCCTGCTGCGGACGCGGCGGGGCCGTCGGCGCCTCGACGGAGGCGGCGAGCGAGACGTCCTTCTTCGGGACCTCGATCGGCGGCCGCTCCGAGACCGGACGGTCCTCGCTGGACAGCCACAGCGGACGCTCGGGGAGCTTCTTCACCTCGGTGAAGATCTCCGCGATGCGGTTGTGGTCGAGGGTCTCCTCCTCGAGGAGCGCGAGGGCGAGACGGTCGAGGATGTCCCGGTTCTCGCTGAGCACCGCGTACGCCTCGTTGTGCGCCTGCTCGATGAGCGCCCGCACCTCGGCATCGACGCGCTCCGCGACCTTCTCGGAGTACTCGCGGCCACGGCCCATGTCGCGCGCGACGAACATGTCGCCGCCCTCGGTGCCGAGCTTGACGGGGCCGACCTGCGTCGTCATGCCGTACTCGATGACCATCTTGCGGGCGATCGAGGTCGCCTTCTCGATGTCGTTCGACGCGCCGGTTGTGGGGTCGTGGAAGACGAGTTCCTCCGCGACGCGACCGCCCATGGCGTAGGTGAGCTGGTCCTGCAGCTCGTTGCGGGTCACGGAGTACTTGTCGTCGAGCGGCAGCACCATCGTGTAGCCCAGCGCCTTGCCGCGGGGCAGGATCGTGATCTTCGTCACGGGGTCGGTGTAGTTCATCGCCGCCGCCGCGAGCGCGTGTCCGCCCTCGTGATACGCCGTGATGAGCTTCTCCTTGTCCTTCATCACGCGAGTGCGACGCTGCGGACCGGCGATCACGCGGTCGATGGCCTCGTCGAGGGCGCGGTTGTCGATGAGCTGCGCGTTCGAGCGGGCCGTGAGCAGCGCGGCCTCGTTCAGCACGTTCGCCAGGTCGGCACCGGTGAAGCCGGGGGTCTTGCGAGCGACGACCTCGAGGTCGACGTTCTTCGACAGCGGCTTGCCCTTGCTGTGCACCTCGAGGATCTTCTGGCGGCCCTTGAGGTCGGGGGCGTCGACACCGATCTGACGGTCGAAGCGGCCGGGGCGCAGCAGCGCGGGGTCGAGGATGTCGGGACGGTTGGTGGCCGCGATCACGATAACGTTCGCGTTCGGGTCGAAGCCGTCCATCTCGACGAGCATCTGGTTCAGCGTCTGCTCGCGCTCGTCGTTGCCGCCGCCCATGCCGGCGCCGCGGTGACGGCCCACGGCGTCGATCTCGTCGATGAAGATGATGGCCGGGGCGTTCTCCTTGGCCTGGCTGAACAGGTCGCGCACGCGGGAGGCGCCGACGCCGACGAACATCTCGACGAAGTCGGAACCGGAGATCGAGTAGAACGGGGCTCCGGCCTCACCGGCGACGGCGCGGGCGAGGAGGGTCTTTCCGGTTCCGGGAGGGCCGTACAGGAGCACGCCCTTCGGGATGCGGGCGCCGATGGCCTGGAACTTCGCCGGGTCCTGCAGGAACTCCTTGATCTCGTGGAGCTCCTCGATGGCCTCGTCGGCACCGGCGACGTCGGCGAAGGTGACCGTCGGGGTCTCCTTGTTGACGAGCTTGGCCTTGGACTTGCCGAACTGCATGACCTTGCCGCCGCCGCCCTGCATGGAGGACAGGAGCCACCAGAACAGCAGACCGAGCAGCACGAGGGGAAGAAGGAGGGAGAGGAAGCCGTCGAACCAGGTCGCACGCGGGACGGCGTCGTTGAAGCCGTCCTTCGGAGCGGCCGCATCGATCGCGGAGACCACCTCGTCGGCGCGGGCCTCGACGTAGTAGAACTGGACGTTCTCGGAGCCCTCGAACGGCTTCGACAGCGTCATGTCCACGCGCTGATCGCCGTCGGTGGTGACGACCTCGGTCACGGTCTTGCCGGAGAGCAGCTCGAGCCCCTCCTGCGTCGTGATCTGCTTCGGCGCACCGAGGTTCGAGATCAGCAGGAATCCGCCAAAGAGCAGCACGCCGATCAGAGCGATGTAGATCAGCGGATTGCGGGTGAGCTTCTTCACATCCATGGTCGGATCAGCGTATCGCCTCCGTGCTAGGGGGCCGCTGTGCGTTCACCCACGGCGCAACGCCCCCGACGCTGCGGCCTGGGTCGCTGAGCCCGCTGGAGCCCGCCCGGGTCGCTGAGCCTGTCGAAGCGTCAGCTGTAGACGTGCGGTGCCAGCACGGCGACGTCGCGGAGGTTGCGGTAGCGCTCGGCGTAGTCGAGTCCGTAGCCGACGACGAATTCCACGGGGATGTCGAAGCCGACGTACTTGCAGTCGATCTCGACCTTCGCGGCCTCCGGCTTGCGTAGCAGCGCGAGGACCTCGATCGACTCCGCACCGCGGGACTCGAAGTTCTCCAGGAGCCAGCTCAGGGTGAGGCCGGAGTCGATGATGTCCTCGACGATGAGCACGTGCTTGCCGTGCAGGTCCGTGTCGAGGTCCTTGCGGATCTGCACGACGCCGCTCGACTTCGTGCTGGCGCCGTAGCTGGACACCGCCATCCAGTCCATCGGCGCGTGGAACGGCAGCGCTCGCGCGAAGTCCGCCATGACCATGACCGCGCCCTTCAGCACGCCGACGAGGATGAGGTCCTTGCCCTCGTAGTCCTTCGCGACCTGCGCCGCGAGCTCGTCGAGCTTGGCGTGGATCTCCTCCTCGGTGACGAGGATCTGTGCAAGGTCGTCCTGGATCTCCGCGGCGCGCATGGATCGATTTTAGGCGACGCGGCGGTGTGCTCCGGTCGCGGGCGCGTACCTCTCCCCTGGGCGGGCGGCACCGCACTACTCTGACGGTGACGTGGGCGCACGCCCCGACGGAAGGAGATCCCCATGGCGACTCAAGACATCCTCAGCCAGGTCCCCCTCGACGACATCGCAAAGAAGCTCGGAGTGTCGCGCGACGAGGCCAAGGTCGCGGTCGAGCAGGGCGGCGCCGTGCTCCTCGGCGGGCTGGCCAAGAACGCGGAGAGCTCCGAGGGGTCGGCGGCCATCGAGAAGGCCCTCGGCAAGCACCGCGGCGCGTCGAGCCCGGCGACGGTCGACGACATCGATCAGGAGGACGGCGAGAAGATCGTCTCCCACATCCTCGGCGGGAAGGAGAAGGAGGTCACGAAGGAGCTGACGGAGTCGAAGGCGACCCCGGGCATCGACTTCGGAAAGCTCCTCCCCATCCTCGCGCCGATCGTGATGGGTCTCATCGCCAACGCGACCAAGGACAAGACGGCGAAGGCGGATGCGGGCACGGAGGGCTCCGGCGGGATCGGCGACGTCATCGGCGGCATCCTCGGCGGCGGCGACTCCGGCTCCGGCGGCGGGTTGGGTGACGTGCTGGGTGGCCTCCTCGGCGGCGGCAAGAGCGGCTCCGGCGGCGGCATCGACCTCGGCGGGATCCTCGGCGGCCTCTTCGGCGGCAAGAAGTAGAACGTGACGCCGCCGCGGCCCGCGATTCAGCGGGTCGCGGCGGTGAACACGATCCGGCCGCCCTGGCGCACGGCGGCGCACCCCGGCAGGTCGATCGGGCCCTGACCCGACCAATCGGTCACGAGGCGGGCGACCTCGATCGTCTGCGCACGGCTCAGGCTCGCCCCGAACTCGCTGTCGACCACGAGGCGGATGATCCGGTTGCGCAGCGCGGCTGGGTTGGCGGCGAGCGCGGCGACGCTCACCGAGATCCCGGCCTCCGCGTGCTCGACGATGTCCTCGATCGTCTCGTGGATCATCTCGTCGAACGCCTCCGCGTCCTCCCGGAGCTGCTCGGCGGTGCGCGCCAACGCCTCGGCGATGCCCGGGCCGAGCTGCGTCTCCAGCACGGGGAGCACGTGGCGACGCACCCGCACCCGCGTGTAGCGGTCATCGGTGTTGTGCGGGTCTTCCCACGGCTGCAGCTCCGCCGCGGCGCAGAACGCACGGGTGGTCTCGCGGCGCACGCCGAGCAGCGGGCGCAGCCACTGGAGGCCGTCGTCGTCCTCCCGATCCGGTGCCATGCCCTGCAGGCTCGTCGCCCCGGAGCCTCGGGCGAGTCCGAGCAGGACCGTCTCGGCCTGATCGTCGAGCGTGTGACCGAGCAGGACCGCCCGCGCGCCGATGTCGCCCGCCGCGTCCCGGAGCACGCGGTAGCGCGCATCCCGCGCGGCCGCCTCGGGACCGCCGTCGCCGTCGACCTCCACGCGGACGACGAGCACCTCGAGCCCGAGCTGTCCGGCGACGCGTGCCGTCTCGGCGGCGACCTCGGCGGATCCCTGCTGCAGACCGTGGTCGACCGTCACCGCGGTCGCACGCACCCCGCGTTTCGCGGCCTCGAACGCGGTGGCCGCCGCCAGTGCGAGCGAGTCGGCGCCGCCGGACACCGCGACGACGACGGTCGAGCCCTCGGGCAGGTCGGCGAGCGCGGTGCGCACGGCGAGGCGGATCTCGGCGACGGCGGGGTCGAGGGAAGGCATCCCTCCACGCTAGGGCACCGTCTCGGCTGCCGTGTCGCCCGAAACCGCGCAGGGCTATCCTGGCGCCGTGACCGGTCGCTCCCCTGCTCCGTCGTTCCGCCCTGAGCGCTTCAAGGCGTTCGTCGATGCGGTCGTGGCGATCGCGATGACGTTGCTGATCCTGCCGCTCACGGACTCGGTCGCCGAGGCGGCCGCCGATCACTTGGATACGGCACAGTTCCTCGCCGCACACGCGGGCCAGCTTCTGAGCTTCGGATTGAGCTTCCTCCTCATCGCGGTGTTCTGGATGGGGCACCACAGTCAGTACCGGGACGTCCAGGCGGTCACGCCGGCACTGCTGTGGATCAACGTGGCGTGGATGGCGACCATCGTGTGGCTGCCGGTGCCGACGGCGATGATCGGTCAGATGGAGCCCGACCCTCTGCAGGCGGTCCTCTACATCGGCACGCTCCTTCTGACGCAGGTCACGACGCTCGCCGGCTGGCTCTATCTGCAGCGGCACGGGGAGCTCATCACGGCACCCCCGGCGGTGATCCGCGGCGGAATCGCCGGTGATTTCGCGGCGATCGTCCTTTTCGCGATCGCCCTGGTCATCGCCGTCGCCGCGTCGCCGAACGGATACCTGGGGTTGCTGGTCCTCCTGTTGAGCAGTCCTCTCTCACGCCTCCTGAACCGGATCGTCCAGCGGCGGCACCGGGACAGCCATCCCGCGCCCCCCGAGTAGGCTGGTCCGCGGCATCCCAACCGATCTTCCTGAGGAGCACACGCATGGGCGCACACGACGCCGTCATCGAGATCCCGCGCGGCAGCCGCGTGAAGTACGAGGTCGACCACGAGACCGGGCGAGTGCACCTCGACCGCGTGCTCTACACGACCTTCGGCTACCCGGCCGACTACGGCTACTTCGACAACACGCTCGGCGAGGACGGCGACCCGCTCGACGTGCTGGTGCTCCTCGACCACCAGATCTACCCCGGCGTCGTCGTCGAGGTCCGCCCCGTCGCCGTGCTGAAGATGAGCGACGAGGCCGGCGGAGACGACAAGCTCGTCGCCGTGCTCTCCAAGGACCCGCGCTGGGCGCACATCCAGGACATCGACGACATCGCCGAGTACACGAAGAAGGAGATCGCGCACTTCTTCGAGCACTACAAGGACCTCGAGCCCAACAAGTGGGTCAAGGTCGACGAGTGGGGCAACGCCGCCGAGGCGCAGCGCATTCTCGACGAGGCCATCGTCCGCTTCGGCGAGCAGGGCCACTGACCCCACCTGGGTCGCTGACCTCTCTGGGTCGCTGACCTTCTCTGGGTCGCTGAGCCTGTCGAAGCGAAGACCCCCGGACACCAGGCGTCCGGGGGTCTTCTGCTGTCCAGCCGTCCGTCAGACGGAGATGCCCTTGCTCGCCATGAAGTCGATGGGGTTCGTGTAGCGGCCGTTGATGTAGACCTCGAAGTGCAGGTGGCAGCCGAAGGAGCCGCCGGTGTTGCCCGCATACGCGATGACCTGGCCGGCGCGCACCCACTGGCCGTTCCGGACCGCGAAGCCGCCGGGCTTGATGTGCGCGTAGCCGGTCGCGATGCCGCCGCCGTGCTGGATCCGGACGTAGTTGCCGTACCCGCCGTTGTAGAACGCGGCATCGACAGTGCCCGAGTGCGCCGCGTAGATCGCTGCGCCGCAACCGTTCGCGAGGTCGACGCCGTAGTGCCAGCTCGACGAGCAGCCGTTGGCGTTGCACTGCTGCGAGCGGGGGCCGTAGCCGGAGCTGCGGTAGCCGCCGTGCGGACGCACCCAGCCGCCACTTCCCGGGGTCCCTCCTCCGCCGCTGTTCCCACCGGCGTTCGCGGCGGCCTCGGCGGCCTCGCGGCGCTTGCGCTCCTTCTCGCGCTCCTCGACGCCCTTCTGGTAGCCGGCGACGGTGGTCGCGGTGGTGTCCTTGAGCGCGGCGAGCTGCGCCTGCATCGTGGCGAGGTTGGAGGACTGCTCGTCGAGCGCGGCCTGCGCGGCGTCTGCGGCCTGCTGCGCCGCGACCATCTTCTCCTCGGCGATCTTCTGGAGCCGATCGCGCTCGTCCCGGGCGACGACCGCCTGGTCGCTGAGCGACTGGGCGGAGTTCCGCGCGGCGACCGCGTCGTTGTAGACGGTCTGGTTGTACTCGAGGAGCTTGTCCATCGACCCGAGGCGGGCGAGGAGCTCGTCGGCGTTGGCTGCGGAGCCCGCGAAGAACAGCTCCAGCGAGGTGTCGTCACCGCCGTTGCGGTAGAGCTGGGCGGCGACCTGTCCGGCCTTGCGGGCGGACTCGTCGGCGACGGCGGCCTGCGCGTCCGCCTTCTCCTGCAGCGAGTCGGCCTCCGCGATCGCGGCGAAGTAGGCCTGCTGCGCGTTGTAGAACTCGGTCGAGGCGACCTCGGCGGCGGCCTGCGTCTCGGAGACCTTCTGCGTGAGCGACTGGATCAGCCCCTCGATGCGCTTCACCTCTGCGGCCTTGGAGGCCTCGTTCTGCTTGGCCTTCTGCACGTCGTCCCAGCTCGGGTACGACGCGGCGTGGGCGGCCGTGACTCCGGACGTGATGCCGAACGCGCTGAGGGCGACGACGCTGAGCGCGCCGAGTCCGAGAGCGCCGCGACGGCTGATGCCGTCGCCGAAGAGGGTACGTCGCTCCGTCGGGGTGGGCGCACACCCGCAGTCCGCGGATGCTGCGAGTGCCGCATCCTGCGTGGTCTTGTCGTTCACACGGCCCCTTCCGCCGGTTTCACAGATGCCACAGTAACAACAACTTTCACACCAGCACCAGACTCCTGGAGCGGCGCGAACGGCATCCCCGACCCCTCCATGGTCCCGCTCGAACACGCCCGGGGGAAGCGGGTTCCGGGCTCGATTCGCGATTTGCCCGAATGATCCCTTATGCTTGAGCGTCGGCAAGGAAGTCCCCCGGGACTGACTCGGCCCCATCGTTTAGCGGCCTAGGACGCCGCCCTTTCACGGCGGTAGCACGGGTTCGAATCCCGTTGGGGTCACTCCATCCGATACAATTGAAAACACCAGTATGGCCCTGTAGCGCAGTTGGTTAGCGTGCCGCCCTGTCACGGCGGAGGTCGCGGGTTCAAGTCCCGTCAGGGTCGCTCCGTGCGACGAGCTCTTTCTTCGGAGAGGGCTCTTCGTCTAGGACGCGGCAGCATCATCGCCGCGCGGCTCTGTAGCTCAGTTGGTAGAGCGTTCGACTGAAAATCGAAAGGTCACCGGATCGATGCCGGTCGGAGCCACAAGGCTGATCATTACAATCAGCCCAGAAACCCTCGCCTAGCTTCTACATGGCGGGGGTTTTGCTTTGCCCTGGAACGAACGGGACGCGGCTTCCCGGATCCGAGGCGTCACATCCCGATCCCCGCCGACGTAGAATATGGCTCAGAAGACATTTCTACGGGAGGCGACATGACCAACGCATCAGTGCTCGTGCGCGCTGCGCGGAAGAGCAGCGGCCTCACGCAGAAGGATCTCGCCGAGCGAACCAACGTCGACCAAGGCCGAGTATCTCGGGTGGAAGGTGGCCGGGAGGCTGAGTTCAGCACAGTCGAGCGCTTCCTCCGTGGCGCCGGCTACCGCTTGTACTCCGCACCGACGCGACGGGACGACGCGGCAACCATCGCGGCGGCGATCCGCGGGTACCTGCGAGCGGGTGACAAGTACAGCGCACTTCGCGAGTTCATCCAGCTGAGCGACAACCTCAACGCCGAGCACGGCCTCGTACGCGGGGTCCTCGGTCTCGCGGAACCCGAGCCGACCGGCGACCGCGTCTGGGACGCCGCCCTGGCAGCCCTCGTGGATCTTCGCCTCCGCGAGGAGGGGCTCCCCACTCCGGCGTGGGTCGACGCCCCGAACAGGCGGGTCCAGGTTCCCCGTACCCTGGACGTCGATCCGGCGGATCCGATCCCGGCGCCCGACGACGTGCCCACGGAATTCTTCGAGCGTGGTGTCCTTGTCTGGCAAGACACACTGACGAGCGTCTGATGGCTGACGCACTGAACCGCGACGACATCATCGCCGGCCTCCGCGACCTGGTCGGGGAGCTTCATGCCGCTGGCGAAGTCGCAGGCATCCGACTTGTCGGTGGCGCTGCGCTCGTCATCAGGTACTTCGACCGCCGTGCCACCGGAGACCTCGATTCCCTTCACATCAACCCTGGAAGTGACGAAGCCGTTCTCGCTGCGGCCTCGCGCGTCGGAGACCAGCGCGGGTGGAGCGTCGGCTGGTTCAACTTCGCTGTGGAGCACGCGGATTCCGTGCCGACGTTCGGGCGTCGAACTGTCGAGTGGGAGACGATCTACGACCGAGACGGCGTCATCATCCAGGTCGCCTCGAAGGACGCGCTTCTCGCCATGAAACTCCGCGCCAACCGGCCAGGACGCGACGTGGACGACATCCGTCAGTTGCTCAGCCTCTGCGGCATCACCACATTGGAGGCGGCGGAGGCTCACTACGAGGACTTCTACCCGGGCGACGGTCTCAGCGACCGCGCTATCGGCATCGTCGAGCGGATCCTCGATGCCGGCCTGCCGACAGCGGTTCCCTCCCCCGGTCCCATCCATCTCTGACGCGATAACAGAGCGGGGTGGAGAGAGGGGAGAACGGGAGGAGGCGACGCGCAGACTCACGCCGACACAGGTGAGTCCGCCGAGCCATCCTTCCTCGCGTCGCCCGCGGCGACCGCGTGCGGCAACGCGTAGGTCACGAGGCTCACGATGAATTTCCCGGGCTCCTCGAACATGCACAGGTGCGCGGAGTTCTCGAACCACACGACGTGCGTCGAAGGCGCCGTCACGGTCTCCAGCCAGCGGGCGACCGGTCCGGTGGGGGTCGTCCAGTCGTGTCGTCCGAGGAACTGGAGCATCGGCACCTCGAACGCCGTCTGATCGCGGGCGTCGAAGCCGAGCAGGGCGGGCAGCACCTTACGCATCGTCGCCCGCTGCCCGACACCGATGAGGCCCAGGTCGGCGTCCGTGTAATACGGGGACAGCTCCTGCGACTCGGTGAAGTACGCGAAGTCGGAGCGATACGCCGAGAGGCCGCCGTAGTACTGCGCCCATCTCCGGCAGGTCACGATGCGTTCGACGGTCAACGGCTCGTCACCGGGGTACTCCCCGAGCGCCTGCAACTCGGAGATCGCCTGCTCGTTCCGGTCCGCGACGGCACTCCGCAGCGCGTGGCGGAAGCTCTCCTCCTCGTTCTCGGGACCGGAGATGACCTGGCCGACGCCGACGTACGCCCACAGCAGGTCGGGACGCCGCCGGGCGAGGGTGAGCCCGAGGACCGTCCCCCAGCTGTGCCCGAGCACCCCGACCTTCTGCACGCCCAGCTCGCCCTGGAGCCACGCGATCAGGTCCACGAGATCGTCGACGTACCGGTCGACGCTGAGGTCCATGTCCTCGGACACGGACCCCGCGGACTTGCCGCTCGCGCGCTGGTCGTAGTTGACGACCGTGAAGTAGTCCTCCACGCCTCGTTGCCAGACCCACGACGAGGGCAGCGACGGGAGGGCCGGACCGCCGTGACAGACGACGAGCACGGGGTTCCGTATGCTCCGACCGCGGATCGAGACGAACTGGGCGACGCCGCCGAGCTCGACGTACGCCGTCCGGTCGATCGACTCCGGGTTCGGGATCCGGCACAGATCCGCGATCACCGCGCGGCCGAGGTCGTCACTCATGTCGATCACCCTAGGAGAGAATCACACCGGCGGAACGGTCACCCCAGCGCGCGCTGCGACACGCCCCGATGCGCGGTGACGTAGTCGAGCACCGCCGCCCAGTGCGCCCCGTGACCCGTGCGATACATGGTCCCCCACGGCTCGCGCCCCACCTCCGCGGACGAGCGCAGCAGATCGAGCATCGCCTGCGTGCGTCGGCGCATCATGTCCGGGAGCACCGCGCGCAGCTCCTCGTCGGCGCCGTATCCGTCGACGAAAGCCGCGAGGTCTTCGGCGGAGCGCTGCGGGTCCCGGGTCGGATCCGGAAGCGCGAACGTCTGCGCGGAGAAGGCGAGGTCTCACGAGCGGGTGCTCGGGGAGGCGCCGTCCCAGTCGATGAAGACCCAACGGTCGCCGAGCATCAGATTCCACGGCGCCAGGTCGTTGTGGCAGATGAGCTCCTGCGCGGGCGGCGAGAGGGGTGGTTCCCAGACCGCATCAGCAGCAGGGACGTACCTCGCCGAGACGTCATGGATCCGGCGGACCATCCCGCCCACGCGACCGAGCTCGGCGGCGGAGAGCGGTGCGGCATCCATCGCGAGCGCGCCGGGGAGGAACTCGATGATCTGCCGCCCCTGCGGGTCTCTGCCGAGCGGCTCCGGCGCATCGACGCCGCCGTCCCGCAGCGCCCGCACATAGGCGATGACGTGCGGGGTCGCGGCTGTCCACGCCTTGCGGACGGTGTCCCCGACCCGCACGACGGGTCCGCTCGCATTGCCGCCCTCGAGGACTTCCTCCCGCATCCCCCGAGGCTATCGGAGGCGCCTTGGGCAGAGATCACTCCTCCGGGTGACGAGGGATACCTCCCCCGACGGACGCCCCCCGCGAGCCACGCCAGCAAAGTGGAGGTATGACACGACGACACCTCCTCCCCGCTGCCGCTCTGCTCCTCGGCGGCACCCTGCTGCTCGGCGGATGCGCCGCCGTGGAGGGTCTCGTGCACAAGCAGTCGACCCGGACCTTCGACGACGCCGACGCCTTCCGCGCGGACACGCCGGTCGACGCGGACTGGGTTCCGGACGACGCGACCGCTCTCACGCTCCGGACGTCGACCATCGAGGACGCCGACGACGCCGTGCTCCTGCTGACGAGCACGACGGCGCTGCCGGACGAGTGCGTGGAGACGGAGCGGACCTCCGCCCCGACCTGGACTCTGGACGACGGCCCGTCCGCGTACGAGGCGAAGACCGTCTCCGTCTGCGGCGACTGGAGCGTCATCCCGTCCGACGACGGCTGGTTCGGATGGACACCGAACTCGGACGAGGAGAAGGCCTCCGCCCGGAGCTGAGGTCCGCTCAGAGGTCGTCGAGGGCCTCGCGCGCCGACTCCACGGCCTCGGCAGCGGCGTCCTTCTTCTCCACGGCCGCGGTGCGCCGCTCCTCCGCGGCGGGACGGTCGCGCTCGACGCGATCGGCCTCCTGACGCAACTTCTCCAGCTGCGCCTCCAGCTCGGCGATGCCGTCGGCAAGCTCCTCGGCGCGGTCGCTCAGTGCCCGCACCGCCTCGTCCTCCTTCGTGAGCGCCCGCTCCGCCGCCGCGAGATCCTTCTCCGCAGCCGCCACCTGACGCTCCGCATCCCGGCGCTTCCGACGCTCCTGCAGTTCGTCCGGGGGACGCGGGGCCTGCGGCCGCAACGTCGGGAGAGTCCCGGCGACCGCGTCCCGGATGTCATCCGCGTTGCCGGAAGGTTCCAACGCCCGCACCAGACGCCCCGAGGCGACAGCGGCGGCCGCATCCGGGTCGAAGAACGCCGCGGAGATCGTCTGCTCCACCGCGTCCCGCGTCGCCGCCGTCACGCGTTCACCCCGGGACCCCGCAAGGTCGGCAGCGGCCTCGGCAAGGCGCCGGGTCAAGGCCCGACGCTCCCGTCCGAGCTTCGCCAGTGCAGCGGCATCCAGGTCCTCCTGCGCCTCGCGCAGCTCCGCCGCGAGCGCCAGGGCCTCCCCGAGCTGGGCGGCGCGCTCCTGCGCGAAGACGTTGACGACCCAAGCGGCGACCGCGGGCTTGCGCAGCGCCTTCACCTCCGCGGCGAGCGCGCGGTCGTCGAGGTCTTTCGCCCGCGCGTTCCGGGCGGTCGTGAACTCCTCGGGCGGCCCCGCATAGAGCACCGCCGCGATGTCATCGAGAGTCGGAGCGGCCATGCGCCCACGATACGCGTCGCCGTCTGGCGAGGGCCCGGAGGACGGGACTACTCGATCGCGAGGTAGTCCGCCGCGTCCGAGGCGACCAGCATCCTGGCCCCGAAGCCTCCGCTGCCGTTTCCGGGGTACAGGTAGAGCTGTCCGGCGGCCGTGCGCCCGATGATGTCCGCGCGCCCGTCGCCGTTGTAGTCCACCCCACCGGTGACCTCGGTGAACTCCTGCCATCCGGAGCCCACCTGCCGGGAGGTTCGCAGCCCGGACGACCCGGTGTAGAGCTGGAGTGCTCCGGTGCCGGTGACGGCCAGGATGTCCCCGCGCCCGTCCCCGTCGAAGTCGCCGGCGATGAGGTAGTGGAAGGCGTCCCAGCCGCCGCCATAGGTGATGTGGGGCGTGCTGAAGCCGCCCGCGCCGTTCCCTCGATACACCGTCAGCACACCGCCCTCGGAGACGCCGATGAGGTCCTGCCGACCGTCCCCGGTGAAGTCCGCGCCGGATGCGACGTGTCGCATGGAGTACCAGCCCGACCCCGGCGTGTTCGCGGCCCGGAAGCCGCCGACGCCGTTCCCGGCGTAGAACTCCAGAACCCCGTCGGAGCGCGCCACGAGGATGTCCGCGTTGCCGTCACCGTTGAAGTCCGTGTGGGTGATGTGGCGCCTCGAGTTCCCCCAGTCAGCTCCGAAGAGCGTGGTGGGGGCGCCGAAGCCGCCGCGGCCGTCACCCGCTCGCAGGCGCAGATCGCCGTTACCGGCGACGAGGAGCAGATCGGTGTTTCCGTCTCCTGTGAAGTCGGCGACATCGAGTCCCGCGGGGTCTCCTGTGCCCAGCCCCGGGAAGAACAACGGGATCGTCCCGCCCCTCGTGACGTTCGACAGGCAGGTGAAGCCCTGGTTGATCTGGGAGTAGACCTTGCCGTTCAGCCACACCTCGAAATGCAGGTGATACGCGGCGGAGTTGCCGGTGTTCCCGACGACGCCGATCTGCTGTCCGCGCAGGACCTTGGTCCCCGGCGCGTACCAGCCGGGCGCCGCCATATGGGCGTACCGGGTGACGTAGCCGCCCGGATGCTGCACGTCGACGTAGTTTCCGTAACCGCCGTTCGACGTGCGGCTCTTGATCACGCCGTCATACGCCGCCAGGATCGGCGTCCCGCCGTTCCGGGAGATGTCGATGCCGTCGTGCGCTCGATAGTTGCCGAGGCATCCGTCGCCGACCTTGGACTGGATGTTGCCCGAAGCCGGGTAGACCATGTAGCCGTCGGACGCCGCGCTCGCGGAGCCGGTCGTGGTGAGGGCCGGCGTCAGCGATCCCAGCACGATCGCGAGCACGGCGACGATCCCGATGCGACCAAGACGCAAGCGGGACGTGCGCTTCATCTCGAAGTTCTCTCTTGCTCGGCGGCCCCAGGGGACGTGGTGTCCTCCGCGGTCACCGTACCAAGGGCAGACGCCCCGCCACGCGAACGCCACCCCCTTCGCCCCGTTCCGCCGGCCTCACACCGGTGATCGTGAGACCCCACGGGGGTGTACCGTCAGCACCATGGGAAGACTCCGGTACGACGGGCACTCGGATCCGATCCTCATCGAGGACGAGACGCTCGCGCATCTGAAGATCGTCATCGCCACGAAGCTGCGTCGTCAGGAGAGCTTCATGATGACCTGGCAGCCTCCCGAGGGCGGCATCGACCGGCGAGCGAGCGTCTGGATCCATCCCGCCATCCCCCTGCAGTTCGGCTTCGACGAGGCGGAGCCGCCGGCCGTGGACCCGCACCGCATCCAGGAGATCATGCAGGCGCTCAATGCCTCCGGCGACCTTCAGCTGGACCATCTCACCGGCCCGCGCTGACGCGCACCGACGTTCAGCACGGAAGGTCGCTGCCCTGGACACCGCTCTGATCCTCGTTCTCTTCCTGGTCATCCTCGGCCTCATCGTCGGGGCTGCTTTTCTCCGCGGCTGGGTGCGGCGCAGCGCATCGTCGGCCGGCGAGCGCGCGGGAGCACGGTACACCGCCGCGCGGATGGAGGAGATCCTCGCCGACCTCGGCGCCACTCTCCTCGTCCACGCCTCCCCGACGGCCACGGCGGAGCTCCTGCGCGTGGTCGTCGCGGAGCGAGGCAGGAGCTTCTCGCTGCTCCCGGATGGTGCACTGGGAGTCCGCTTCGTCGAACCGGACGACACCGTCGCGCGATTGGTTCCCCGCAGCGGGGGAACTCTCCTCCGCGTCGAGACCTTCCGCGAGTACCTCGGGTTCCCGCAGACCGCGCCCCTCTGGCGGGAACTGCGCGCCCTCGCGGCCGCTGAGGCTGCGATCCGCGGGATCGAGGTGGGCGACGGACCCGTCTCCGTGTTCGAGCGCGGCCCGGAGCTCGACGACCGCAACGCGCGCTGGTTCCGGGTCTGATCGTCGCCGCAGGCCCTCGAATTGAGGGTCACGATTCCCAGGTGACGCAATTAGGCTAGACGCGCGCCGCGCCCCGCAGGGACGGATGACGACCCGGTCGTGGCGCATGCCGGGGGCCTCCTCCTCCGAGCTTGCGATCCCGTCCACGGAAACGAAGTCCGCTTCGTGTCGCGGACACGCCAGAAAGGCTTGAACCCATGAGCGAATCCTCGGGCACACCCCGCGACGACGACCGGTCGCCGGACTTCTTCGATCAGCTGATCGAGACGGCTCCCCGCGACACGTCGTCCACGTCCACCTCGGCGTTCACCATCGGATTCCGCGGCTACGACAAGGGCGAGGTCGACGCCGCGCTCGCATCGATGCGCGCCCAGCTCCAGCAGGCCGCTGATGAAGTCGCCGAGGCGAAGGCCCGCGAGGCCGAGTCGGTCGAAGCTCTCAAAGCCGAAGAGCGAGCGGCACGCGAGGCCCTGGAAGCCGAGCTCGCCGCCGCGAACGCCAAGGCCGCGGACGCCGAGCAGCAGGTTGCGACGCTCACCTCCGAGCTCGTCGACATGCCGCAGGCCGACGGCGAGGAGGCGCCCTCCCGCCAGCAGTTCGAGGCGATCCTGCGGGTGGCCGAGGAGCAGGCGAACGTCCTCATCCAGAACGCCGCCGTGCAGGCCGACCGCCTGATGACCTCGGCCCGCGAGGAAGTCGCCGCGCAGCGCGCCGAGGCCGAGGCGGATGCCGAGCGCATCATCTCCCAGGCTCAGCGCGACGCCGATCAGGTGCGGCTGAAGATGGAGACCGAGTACACGGCCCACGAGGCGCGCATCGAGCGCGAGGCCGCCCACGCCGCGGAGAAGGTCAGCCAGGCGTCCCAGGAGGCCACGGCCATCCGGACCGAGGCCGAGAAGGGCGCCGCGGCGCTCCGGTCGCTGGTCACCCGCGAGACCACGCAGCTGCGCGCGGACGCCGAGCGCGAGGTCCGCGAGATGAACGCCCGCGTGCTGGAGTTCGAGGAGACCCTCACCCGCCGCCAGGACGACGCGCAGCAGGAGTTCCTCGTCCTCCACAACCAGGCGGTCGCACACGCCGAGCGCATCACGACCGACGCGAACGAGCAGGTCACCGCCTCGCTGGAGCACGCCCAGCGCATCTCCGCGAAGGCCGACGGCTACGAGAAGCTCATGCGCTCGCAGGCACAGGCGATCGAGGCCGACGCGCAAGTCCGCGCCAGGGACATCCTCGAGCGCGCCCGCGTGAAGTCTCAGAAGATCGTCGACGCGGTGACCGGCCACACCTCCACCGTCCTCCGCGACGCCGAGGATCGCGCCCGTCAGCTGCGGTGGCAGCAGCAGCAGCTCACCAGCTTCATGGCCGAGGTGCGCGAGCTCATCCGCCCCGACGGCATCTTCAGCGACGACAGCCTTCCCACGGAGATCGCGGTGACAGAGGCCACGATCGACGAGGACGACGACGAGAACGAGGACGACGTCGTCGAAGCGACCGTCGAGAGCTTCCGAGGCGACGAGGTCCTCGACGACGAGCTCGACGACGACCGTCCGCTGGAGAAGATCACGATCGACGTCGTCGAGACGGACGACTCCTCGAAGCGTTGATCCACGCGGATACGACGAAGGGGCGAGCAGCTGTCCGCTCGCCCCTTCGTCGTCTCCGTACGACTCAGGCGCGGCGGAGCTGTGCGGCCGCCGGGCAGTCGAACGGGTCGCGCGCCGCCAGGCCCACGCGGTTCAGGTAGGCGATGACGATCGCGTACGACTGCCCGAGGCTCGTCTCCGTGTACGGGATGCTGTTCGCCGCGCAGTAGTCGCGCACGATGCCGCGGGCCTTCGACAGGTGCAGCCGCGACATGTTCGGGAACAGGTGGTGCTCGACCTGGTGGTTGAGGCCGCCCATCAGCCCCGTCACCCACCATCCGCCGCGGATGTTGCGCGACGTGCGCACCTGCTTCGAGAAGAAGTCGAGCTTGGCGTCCGGGGCGATGACCGGCATGCCCTTGTGGTTGGGGGCGAAGGACGCGCCCATGTACACACCGAAGACCGCGAGCTGCACACCCAGGAACGCGAAGGCCATGCCGACGGGAAGCAGGAGGAACAGCGGCACGAGGATGACGGCGAACCGGAGGACGATGAGACCGAGTTCGGTCCAGCGCCCCTTCACGTTCTTCCGCGTCATCAGGTGCTTCAGGCCGAGGTAGTGCAGGTTGAGCCCCTCGAGCGTCAGGAGGGGGAAGAAGAGCCACCCCTGCTTGCGCGTGATGAGCCGGACGATGCCGCGCGACTGCGCCGCATCCTCCTCCAGGAAGGAGATGGTGTCGACCTGGATGTCGGGGTCCTTGCCGACCTGGTTCGGGTTGCCGTGGTGGCGGGTGTGCTTGGAGTCCCACCAGTGGTAGCTCATGCCGATGATGCCGGCGAGCACGCGGGCCAGGCGGAAGTTCGCGGGCCCCGTGGAGAGGATCTGACGGTGCGCCGCCTCATGGGCGAGGAAGGCGACTTGCGTGAAGACGACCCCGAGGGCGGCGGCGATGAGGAGCTGGAACCAGCTGTCACCGAGGAGGAGGAAGCCCGCGACGCAGCCGGCGAAGGCGACGACCAGGGCGGCGCCGATCAGCGTGTAGAACACAGGAGTGCGCTGCAGGAGCCCGGTCTCCTTCACGACCTGCTGCACATCGCGGTAGGCCCGGGTGAGCGGGGGGAACTCGGCGTTCCCGGCGTAGGTCTGACGAACCGGTCCGAGCGTGGCGGTGACGGTCGGGGAGGATGTGCGGGAGATGATGCTCTCCTGTCGATCGGGAGCCCTTGAGCTGAAGAAGCCAAGGGCGGTTGCCGATCGCTGTGGCCACACTAACCGCGCTCGCATACGCGAGGCGGCATACGACTCAGGCCCGTGCCCGCCGCGGCCGCCGGCGGGGCGCGCGCGGCGGTGTCGCCGAGGCCGCCGGTCGTGCGGGCTGCTGCGCGGCGGCGAGCGCGCGGAAGGCGTCGTCGAGGGACGGGAACGACCCGAGGTCGGTGCCGCGCTCGTCGCGCAGCCGGTGCGCGGATCCGTCGAACTCGACGAATCCGGCGAACTCACCGTTGCGGGTGGCGACGTGCACGTCGACGTCGGCCTGTTTCCAGGTGAGAGGGATGGAGGAAGGGACGGTGGTGGTACTCATGCTCATGCTCATTGCTGTGGGGCGGGCGCGCTCGCGCTCCGCCACGTGAAGAGACCGAGGGCGGATTCCACGCGCGTCGATGTGCGTGTTCCGTGGATGGCCCTGATCAGTGGCGACGAGGCGGCCGAGAGGGGGCGAAACGCACACGTTGCACCATCAGCTTAGCAGATCCACGAACCACGCGCCGAGAGCGTCAGCTGCCGGGCGGACGACCGCCGCCACCCGTGGGCGCGGCGCCGGCGCTCGGCGTGGTCGTCGTGTCGACGCCGACCACGAGGGTCGCGGTGTATCCGCCGGTGACGCTCCCCGTCGTCGTGGCGAGCTGCGACACCCCGCCGTCGTCGCCGAAGACGTTGTCGGAGGTCAGGGAGATCCGCGCCAGATTGTCCGCCGATCCGGAGTACGCCGTCTCCGCATAGACCGCACTGCAGGCGTCCTCGGGCAGCGCGAGCTGGGACGTGGCGATCGCGTTCGACGCGTCGGTGATCGAGGCCGCGTCCGGATACACCTCGAAGTGGATGTGAGGCCACCGACCCGAGTAGCACCCGGGGAAGACGGAGGTGAAGGACACCTTCCCGTCGTCGTCGGCGACCTGCACCCCGCGCAGATAGGAGACGTCCTCGAGCCCGGACGAGTACAGCGAGTACTCCCCCTGCGCGTTGCAGTGCCAGGCGTAGACCGCGACGCCTGCGAACGGCAGCCCGCCGTTCGCCAGGTCGAGGATCTGCAGCTCGAAGGAGAGCGGCACGCCGTCGGCCGTCGCACCTCCGTCGATGGACGAGCGGATGTCCTGGCGGATGATCCCGGCTTCGTCGAGGATGTCGGGGCCGTTCGACCCGTCGCCCGGGTAGGGACCGGCGGTCTCGTCCGGGATCTCGGCGACCGCGGCGTCGGTCGCGGTGGCGCTGGGCGTGGGGGTGGCGGTCGTCGACGACGATCCTGTGGCGCCGGGAGCGCAGGCGGCGAGGACGACGGCACCGAGGCCGAGCCCGCCGCCGATCAGCAGCCCGCGACGGCTCATCAGCGTCCGGAGGTCGAAGGCGACACCCTGGTCGACGACCTCTTCGTCCGCGCGGTCCAGCAGTCGTCCTTCGTACATGGGGCCCTGCGGCGTGGGGGTCGGTTCGGGGATGCGGCTCATGATGTGCTCCTCTCGAGCGTCGGCGGCGTTGCCACAATGCTCGACGGGTGAACAATCAAGAAGCTATGCGTGATCCCTGGGGCTCCTGTGGAGTCAGGAGCAGAGCGGAGGATGCGGGGACATCGCTCCGCTCTGCAGCGCTGGCGCTCGAAGAACTCGGCGGACAACGCAGGGCCGGGGCGATGGGGGAATCGCGCGCGCGGCCACGAAGACGGCCGTCATGCAGGGGACATGCGCGGCCGTGGCGCATCCAGTGCAACATGCCACTTGGCACCTGTCAAGTTTTTCCCGGACATCTGTCCAGATTGGGCGAGATGCCATAGCATTGCCCGCACCGATCCCGAAGGGGACGAGACCGGGGGACAGCATGACGACAGCGGACAAGCGCGCGGAACGCGCAGGGGTGGACAAGTTCGCGCTGCGCCGGCGGGCGCTGGCCGAAGCGGCCTTGGAGGCGATCGCCGAGCGGGGGTTCGCGCGGACGGGACTCCGCGAGATCGCGCAGCACTCGGAGCTCTCCCACGGGTCGCTGCACTACTACTTCACCGACAAGAACGACCTCATCGCGGAGGCCGTGCGGATATCCAAGGGCGGGCTCGGTGACCGCTACCTCGCCGTGCTGGAGAGGGCCGAGACCGCGGAGGAGCTGGCGGCCGGGGCCGCCGAGGAGCTCGCCAGGAGCGTGCACGACGACGCCCGCCTGCACCGGCTCTGGTACGACCTCCGCAACCAGTCCCTGTTCGAGTCGGGCTTCGGCGACACGATCGCCGAAGTCGAGGCCGACCTGCAGGATGCCATCTGGCGCGTGGTCGAGCGCTACTCCGAGCTCTGCGGACGCCCGTGCCGCTTCACGCCGCTCTTCGCGTACGCGCTCACGGACGGCATGCTCCAGCACGCCCTCATCCGCCACCTACGCGGCGACGGCGAGGCGATCGCGCGCCTGCGCCGCGAATGCCGGGAGCTCTTCGCCGCCAGCGTGTGACGCCGCGGATCACTCGTCCGTGACGATGGTTCCCCGAGCAACGGGCGGCCGGATCACCAGCACGATCACGATCGCCACCATGACCGTCGCCGTCAGCGCCACGGGCACCGGCACGAACGGATCGAGCAGGACGAGCAGCGCGCCGACGGGGATGACCGCGTTGACGACGCGGTCGGCGTTGTCGCGGATCGCGATCCACCAGATCCCCAGGAGGAAGACCGCGATCGGCACCGAGACGGTGAACGTGGCGATCACCGGGGCGAGGTGGCTCTCCCCCGTCATCACATCCAGCTCGACCTCGACACCGGCCGAGAACGCGGCCGCCGCGGCGAACACGAAGTAGTGCGTGTAGCCGTAGCGCAGGGAACGCCCCAGGGTCGTGATGGCCCGGTGGTGGGGCGGCCAGAAGTAGATCCACCACAGCGCGGCCGTGACGATGAAGGCCAGCGCCGAGATGGCGAGGAGCGGACCGAGCGCCTCCACCTCGTCCAGCGCGTCGATGATCGCATTCGCGGAGGCGAGGAGGCTCTCGCCCAGCACGATGAGGGTGAAGAGACCGTACCGCTCGGTGATGTGGTGCGGGTGCCACGGCGTCTGTCCTCGGCGCTCCGCGAACACCGGGACGCTGACCTCGATGAGCGCGAACACGACGAACGCGACGAGCTGGACCGGACCGGACGGGATGAGCAGGAACAGGACCCACAGCACCTGCACGACCGCGATCCCGAGCGCGTATCGGAGTGCGACGCCGCGGAGCGGTTGCTCGGTCCGCGAGGCGCGCAGCCATTGGGCCACCATCGCGACGCGCATCACCACGTAGCCGACGACGGGGAGCGTGAAGTTCCCCTCGTCGAACGCCTGCGGGACTCCGGCGGCGAGGATGAGGACGCCCGCCATCTGGACGAACGTGGCGATCCGGTACGGCCAGTCGTCGGTGTCGAACGACGTCGCGAACCACGTGAAGTTCATCCACGCCCACCAGATCGCGAAGAAGAGCATGGCGTAGGAGGTGATGCCGTGGAGGAAGTCCCCGTGGCTCAGCGCGTGGTGCAGCTGGGCCGAGGCGATGCTCACGGCCACGACGAAGACGAGGTCGAAGAAGAGCTCCAACGGGCTCGCCGTGCGGTGGGGCTGACCCGGATCCCGCGGTGCCATGGGACGCAGGTGGAAGCGCGTGCTCGGTGTCTGGTGCGTGGTCACCGCGAAAGAGTAGCCCCGCCCGCCCGGCGCTGTGCGGTATTCCGGAACGGATTTCACCGAGTCCGCGGAACGGCTTCCCTCCGACGAGCGGATCCGCTACAGTGTTGGACGTCTGCAGTGCCTGCTGCACGCCTCGTCGGTTGGGACGACGAGGACCTTCACGATGTGGGATCGCGAAGCATCAGCAGGACCCGAGGGGTCGGGACGCAGACGTGTCCGTGAACGTGGGGTTCACGGTCTGGGGAAAACTGGGGAAACGATGGCGCACTGGGGTTATCTGCGTACATTCACGGCTCAAGGGGCCTCGGCATGACTTCCGTCGAGGATGCTCTGAGCATCGCTCGTACGGGTTTCACGCCGATCACGGCACCGCGAGCGACCGCGTCGGTGACGCCTGCGGCGAGCACGCCGCGCGTGTCGGCGACGCTCGAACGACGCCGCCAGTGGGAGCGTCGCTATCGGATGCGGCTGCGGATCACGGATGCGGCTGTCATCCTGATCGCGGTCGCACTGACGGCGATGGTCCAGCTGGTCTCCGGCGTCGCGGTGATCGAGGCCGTGCGCAACGCCGCATTGCTGGGTCTCGCCTGGTACCTGATGCTGTCGGCGCTCAACAGCCGAGCCGCCGCCATCTTCGGGTCAGGGGCCACGGAGTACCGTCGCGTCGCGCACGCGGCGGGACTCGCCTTCGGCATCACCGCCATCGCGGGCGTGCTCCTGGAGTGGGAAGGACTGCAGCCGCTGTTCTTCATCGCCCTCCCGGTCGGCATGCTCGGTCTCCTCTTCGCCCGCTGGACCTGGCGCCGCTGGCTGCAGCGGCAGCGTCTGTCCGGTCGGTTCGCGTCGAGGACATTGGTGGTCGGCGCCACCGAGGACGTCGAGTATGTGATCGACTCCCTGCAGAAGGGCGGGGAGAACGGCTATCACGTCGTGGGGACGACGCTGCTGGATCGCAATGCCGGCGCGCTCAGGATCGGGGAGAGCATCTACCCGGTCGTGGGCGATCTCGACACCGTCGCCGCCGCGGCGGCACAGCTCGGGGCGGACACCATCATCGTGGCGAGCCGCCCCGAGGGGTCCCCCGACTTCGTCAAGCAGCTCAGCTGGCAGCTCGAGGGCACCGCCGCCGAGCTCGTCCTCTCGAGCCGCCTGACGGATGTCGCGGGCCCGCGCATCTCCCTCCGCCAGGTCGACGGCCTGCCGCTGATCCAGGTGAAGATCCCGACCTACGAGGGCGGGGTCCACCTTCTCAAGCGCGCACTCGATGTCGTCGTGGCCACCGTCGCGCTCATCCCGATCGCGCTGCTCACCCCCGTGCTCAGCGCGCTCATCAAGCTCGACTCCCCCGGCCCGGTGTTCTTCTTCCAGGAGCGCGTGGGACGGGACGGCCGCCGGTTCAAGATGGTGAAGTTCCGGTCGATGCGCACCGACGCGGAGACGCAGCTCGCGGCGCTCAAGGAGCAGAACGAGGGCGCCGGCCTGCTCTTCAAGATGAAGGACGACCCGCGCGTGACCCGCGTCGGGAAGGTGCTGCGCAAGCTGTCGCTGGACGAGCTCCCGCAGTTCTGGAACGTGCTGGTGGGCGACATGAGCGTCGTCGGCCCGCGTCCGCCGCTGCCCAGCGAGGTCACGGCCTACGACGGCACCGTGTTCCGCCGCCTCTACATCAAGCCGGGCATCACGGGTCTGTGGCAGGTCTCCGGACGCAGCGACCTCTCGTGGGACGAGAGCGTGCGGCTCGACCTGCGGTACGTGGAGAACTGGTCCGTCATGAACGATCTGCAGATCATGTGGCGCACCGCGAAGGTCATGGCGCAGCCGAGCGGGGCATACTGAGCGGATGAGCACTACGACACCCCTCACGATCGCGATGGTGGGGACCAGAGGCGTGCCTGCCGCCTACGGCGGGTTCGAGACGGCCATCGAGGAGGTCGGACGCCGCCTGGCCGACCGCGGGCACGACGTCGTCGTGTACACCCGCGGTTCCGAACACCGGGAGAAGGAGTACCTCGGCATGCGCGTGGTGCACCTCCCCGCCGTCCCCGTGAAGCAGGTCGAGACGCTCAGCCACACCGGGCTCTCGGCCCTGCACCTGCTCTTCCACCGCCGCCCCGACGCGACCTTCGTCTTCAACGCCGCGAACTCGCCGTTCCTGCCCCTGCTCCGGCTGCGCCGGGCGCCCGTCGCCCTGCACATGGACGGTCTCGAGTGGCGTCGTTCGAAGTGGGGTCCACGCGGCAAGGCCTACTATCGCTGGGCCGAGCAGTTCGGCGTCCGCACCGCCGACGCGCTCATCGCCGATGCCCCCGGCATCTCCGACTACTACCGTCACCAGTTCGACGTGCCGACGGAGTTGATCCGCTATGGCGCGCCGATCCTCGACCAGCCGCCGACGCACCGTCTGGCCGAGATGGAGCTCACTCCCGGCGGCTACCACCTCGTCGTCGCACGGTTCGAGCCGGAGAACCATGTGCTCGAGATCGTCCGTGGCTACCGGGCCAGCGCCGCGCGCCTGCCGCTCGTGGTCGTCGGGTCTGCCCCGTACGCGGCCGGGTACATCCAGGAGATCCGGAACGCCGCCGAGGGCGACGAGCGCATCCGCCTCGTCGGCGGCGTCTACGACCAGGAGCTCCTCGACGCGCTCTACGCGCACGCCGCCACCTACCTGCACGGCCACTCCGTCGGCGGCACCAATCCGTCACTCCTCCGCGCCATGGGAGCGGGCACGGCCGTGATCGGCTACGAGGTGCCCTTCAACCGCGAGGTGCTCGACGGCAACGGGTGGTTCTTCGCCGATGCGGACGACGTCGCCGCCCATGTCGCCGCCGCCGAAGGCGATACGGCCGCTCGCGACGCGCATGCCGCGGCGGTGCAGGAGATCGCCCGGACCCGGTTCCGGTGGGACGACGTGGCCGACGAATACGAAGACCTCGCTCGCCGCCTCGCCGAGGGCTCCAGCATCCATTCCTCCGCCCGGCGCGCACGACGACGGAGCACGGACTGGGCCCCCGCCCCCGCGGACGCCGCCCGATGACCGCGGGAGAGAACCGCAAGACCGTCCTCCTGGTGCATCCCGGAGCGGAGATGTTCGGGTCCGACCGCATGCTCCTCGAGAGCGCGACCGGCCTCGTCGAGGCGGGCGCCCGCGTCGTGGTCGCCCTGCCGAGCACGGGTCTCCTCGTCGCGCCGCTGCGAGAGGCCGGCGCGGAGGTCGTCATCCTGCCGATGCTCGTCCTGCGCAAGGTCCTCCTCACCCCGCGGGGACTGCCGCGCCTCTTCCGCGACACGTTCCGCGGTCTCGGCGCCGCGTGGCGGCTGATCGGACGCCTCCGGCCCGACGCGGTCTACGTGTCGACCATCATCATCCCGCAGTGGCCTCTCGTCGCCCGGCTCCGGGGCACGCGCGCGGTCAGCCACGTGCATGAGGCCGAGGCTTCCGGCAACCCGCTCGTGAACCGGCTTCTCTATGCGCCGCACCTCGCCTCTGCCCGGGCCCTGGTGAACAGTCGCTTCAGCCTGGACACGATCCGGCGCGCGCTCCCGGCCCTCGCCGACCGGACCCGGGTGGTGGCCAACGGCGTCGCATCACCCGAGCACCCTGCTCGGCCGCGTCCCCGCCTCGACGGTCCCCTCCGCGTGCTCTACGTGGGCCGGCTCTCGCCGCGGAAGGGTCCCGACCTCGTCATCGACGCTGCCGCCGCGCTTCAGGCGGCGGGCCGTCCGGTCGAGGTCACGCTGCTCGGCGCGGTCTTCGAGGGGTACGAATGGTTCGAGCGCGATCTCCGCGCGCGGGCCGACGAGACCGGCGTCGCCGTCACCTTCGCCGGTTTCCACCCCGACATCTGGCCCTTCCTCGCCAAGGCCGACGTCCTGGTCGTGCCGTCGCGGGTGGACGAGCCGTTCGGCAACACCGCCGTCGAGGGCGTGCTCGGACTCCGCCCTGTCATCGCGAGCGACAGCAGCGGCCTGCGGGAGGCCGCGGGCGGATACGCCACTGCGCAACTGGTCGCTCCGGACGATGCCGACGCGATCGCGACCGCGCTCGAGGAGGTCCGCGCGCGCTGGGACCACCACGTGGCCGCCGTCGACGCGAGTCGGGACGAGGCCCTGCGCCGGCACGCTCCCGCGGTCTACCGCGCCGGCGTCACCGCCGGCGTCCTGGACTGAGCCGCGGAGAACACCCCCGGATCAGACCGATGCCCCGGCATCGGCGGTCAGCCGCGCCCGGTGTCGCACGATGTAGATCGAGAACGGGATCAGCTGGCAGACCAGCAGCGCGAACGCGACACCGATCAGCGGGCCGACGATGCCGAGGATCGGCGTGAGCACGAACGCGAGGATGATCCCGACGGCGGCCATGCTGAGCGTCGGGATCACCTGGAAACGGATCCCGGGCTTGTCCATGATGAACATGCCCAGCGGGTACACGGCCGCGGTGAGCATGATCATGAGCCCGAACGCGAAGATCGTGGTCGGCCGCACCTCCAGCTCCCCCTGGGTGATGAATCCGAACAGCCACGGACCGATGAGCCACACCACGACCGTCGCGAGGGCGACCGCCGTGGCGAACAGAGCGGAGAGCAGGAACGGTCCGCGGCGCAGGTCGCCCTGGTGCCGCATCCGGGCGAAGTGCGGCCAGAGGGCGAGTCCGCCGGCCATCACGAGGCCGTTGAGCGCGAAGAACACCTGGCCCGCCACCCCGTACTCCGCGACGTCGGTCGGGCCGCCGAGCTGCGCGATCACATAGCGCTGCGACCCCACCGCGATGGGATAGGTCACCATCTGCGCCAGCATCGGCCAGCCGACGTCCATGACCCGGACGCCGGGGAACCGTCGCGGACGCAGCACCATGCGTGCGGCCTCGGGGATCAGCGGAGAGGTGGTGCGTGCGGTGATGAGCACGCCCAGGATCGAGACGATGAGAGACGCCGCGAAGGACGCCATCGCCGCATAGGAGTGGAGGTCGTCGCCGCCGAACGTGAGGAGCAGCCAGACGCCGGCGAGGGTGAGCGGCGAGATGAGGCCCTGCAGCAGGATCACGATGTGGTTCTTCCGCTGCCCGAGCATGATCCGCGCCCAGATGCCGAGCGGGATCCCGAGGCAGAAGATGGTGACGCAGAAGAACGCCGCCAGCGACGCCCCGGGCTGCTGTCCGGCGTCGCCGAAGATGAGCTCCCAGGCTCCGGTGGCGAGGAGCACGGTGTTGATCGCCATCGCGGAGGCGGCGAACAGCAGCAGCACCCGCCCGACGGAGGTCAGCTGGTAGCGCAGCTTCTCGTCCGTCCGGACGTCGTCGCTCGTGGCCACGGCGTTCACGAGCACGGCGCCGCTGCCGAGATCGGTGAACGTCAGCAGAGACGGGATCGTGGTGAGCAGCGTGTAGAGGGCGAAGCTGCCGACGCCCGCATCCCCGATGATCATCCGTGTCGTGAGAACGCCGCAGACCAGCGCGATGACCATCGTCAGCGCGCGGGCGCCGACAGCGAGAAGAGAACCCATACCTAGATCGTCACCGCGGCAGGGCCCCCAGCGTCGCGCTGTTGCCGGGGAGTCGCGATACCGAGGCGATATCCGCCGGAACCGGCACTGCCACTGCGGCCTGCCGCTGCGCCTGTGCGGGGATCAGTGCGTATGTCGCGGACACCACGGAGGCTCCCTGTACGAACTGCGAGCGGCGGTCCTGGCCCGTCGCCGCCGTGAAGGCCGCGAGGGTGTCGGCCACGGCCGGATCCCGCGAGACGGATCCCTTCGACCACGCCGAGAACCACCGGGGTGTGCCCGGGGCGGTGCGGTGGTAGAGGTTGCCGTTCACGCTCGACATCATCTGCGCACCCGTGAAGGTGGTCGAGTAGTCCTGCACGCAGACAAGGCAGTTGCCGGCGCTCTCCGCCATGACGTTGTTGGACATCACGGTATTGCGCACGATCCACGGCGCGAGCGGCGCGTACCGCGTGCGTGGATCATGGCCGGCCGCGTTCGGGTCGGAGGCTCGGCGAGCGTCCTGACCGATGCTGATGTTCCGGTTGGCGTTGCCCACGAAGGTGTTGTTCCAGATCTTCACGTTTCCGGAGTTCAGGACGAACAGTCCGAAGTCGCCGTTGCGCGCGATGATGTTGTCCGCGACGACCGCCCGCTCTGAGAGTTCGACCATGACGCCGTGGCCGGTGTTGCCGATCACGTCGTTGCCCGTGAAGACGATGTCGATCACCGACTCGTCGAACCAGGGACCACGCCCGGCGTTCCCGGTGAAGGCGCTGTCTGAGACGGTCACACCCCGCGTCCTGGTGACCTTGAACGCGCCGGATACCGGGGAGTGGTTGAAGCGCTCGGCGTTGTTGCCGACGGAGAGCATCTGCTTCACCTTCAAGCCGTCGGCCTGGCTGGCCCCGCCGCCGAGAAGCCCGTTGCCGATCAACGAGACCCGCGTCAGCGTCGTCCGGGGCGCCCAGGAGTAGAAGCCGGTCGTCGAGTTGTCGCGGATGGTCACGTCAGCCAGCGTGATGTCGCTCGCCGCGGCGATGACCGTCCCCATCTGGGGCACGCTGGTGGCGTATCGCCGCACGCCGATGCCACGCACCTCGGATCCGGCGGAGCGGATCGAGAGCGCCTGAGTCAGAACGCTCGCCTCCACGGACTTGCCCGTGGGATCCGTGCCGATCACGAGCCGCTTCGCCTTGTCGTCGACGAAGAAGGTTCCGGCGACCACCTGTGCGGCGGAACCGACCTCCCGCAGCTGCACGCCCGCGACCCAAACCTGATCCGGATGCGCCGCCATGGGATACGCGGGATCGACGAAGCGCCACTCCGCCTGGGCGTTGTCGGGCGCGCCCTTCGTGTACGTGGGGCTCGAGTCGAGCGCCGTCCC
Organism: Microbacterium sp. K36; assembly: GCF_004794355.1. Lineage (NCBI taxonomy): Bacteria > Bacillati > Actinomycetota > Actinomycetes > Micrococcales > Microbacteriaceae > Microbacterium > Microbacterium sp. K36. Next base: position 33,296 of record NZ_SSDN01000038.1, read on the forward strand.
CCAGCCGTCCACCGTCCAGGTGTTCCCTGCGGCCTTCCAGCCGGTGACGGCCTTCGCCCCGTCCATCCAGACCGCCTCGTTCGGAGCAGGCTGGATCGTGACCCGCTTCTGCGGCGGCACGATGACCTCTTCGTGGTAGGTCCCGCCCCGGAGGACGATGGTCCCTCCGTTCGGCACGAGCCGCAGCGCCGCCGCGATCGTGCGCACCGGCGCCTTCTGCGTGCCGGCGGCGGCGTCGGATCCGCCCGGCGCTGCGTAGATCGCGGTGGCGGGAGCCGGGTACGACAGCGTGCCGGGGGCAGCAGCACCTGGCTTTCCGCGGACGCCGGCCGGAGTCGCCGGCGGAGCGGGCGTGACCGGGTTCGTCGGGTTCGCCGGCGGAGCCGGGTTCGGTGCGGGCGCAGGGGTCGGCGTCGGCGCAGGAGTCGGCGTCGGCGCAGGAGTCGGCGTCGGCGTCGGAGTAGGCGCAGGAGTGGGAGTCGGCGCGGTGACCAGGAGATCGTCGAGCGCCAGCGGAGCGGCCGCCTTTGCCCCGGACGAGGTATACAGCGCGAAGCCGTAACCCCCCGCGGCGGTGATCCGGGCCGCCGAGGAATCGGAGTGCGTCACCTGCCACGCGGAGGGCTCGGCTGCCCCTGCCACCCAGGCCTTGGCCGCCAGCGTCACCGGACTGGTTCCGGTCACATCGAGGGCGACGCGCAGCGACATGCCCTTCGTCACTGCGAACGGGAGTCGCCGCTCACTCAGATTCTGCACCGTCGTGAGATCGGTCATCCGGACGACGGAGACGTAGGCGGAGCCGTCGGGGTGCACCCGCAGCCGCACGCCGTACGAGTCCTTGCCCACGATGCGGACGGCTTGGGCGAGGTACAGGGGGCCACCGACGGGGAGGGCGGGGACGGTCACCGTGTAGCGGCTGGACACGTCCGCCGCGGTCACCCCGGCCACGGTCGCCCGCGCCGTGATCCCGGGCTTCCGGCTGGCGAGCATCCCCCGCCCGTTCGCGACGCTCGACGTGCCCTCGACCACGCGCCAGGCGCCGACGGGAGCCGCGCCCCAGCCGGAGGCGACGGTGCGGTTCATATCGTCCGACAGCAGAGGCGCCGCAGACGTGGCTGCCGGCCGGACGGACGGTGAGGCGGCGACCGCCGCGGATGCCGGTGCGGCGACCAGCGCTCCGGAGAGCGCAACGGCGATGCCGAGGACGCCAGCGACCATGCGATGGCGGCGCCGCGGCGCAGCGGGCGCTGCGGAAGACGAGGCACGAACAGGGAACGGAAAGGACACCATGTCACCGTTTCTGGGGCAGACTGCACGATCAACCCACGCTTCGCCGCAGTTTCAACCCCGGCGACAAAGAGCGAGCCCCCCTCGCAACCCATGAAGAATAACCGCCTCTCCAGGCGATGGCAAACGTTTCGAGCGCCTCCGCCGATATGCTGCGTGACCGCGCACATCGGACCGCGAGTCGGTCACTCGCTGTAGTACTCGCTGCGGTGACGATCGGGACGTGCGCGGTTGAGGACCGTGCCGAGGATGCGTGCGCCGCCCGATTCCAGCGATTTGATGCTCTTCTCCAACGCTGCGCGCCTCGTCTTCGTGGCGTCGACGACGAGGATCACGCCGTCCGTCTGCGTGGCCAGGAGATTGGCGTCCGCGACGCTGAGCGTCGGGGGCGAGTCGATCACGACGTAGTCGTAGTCCGCGGCCGCGAAGTCGAGAAGCTGCGCCATGCGGGCCGACGTGAGCAGCTCGGCAGGGTTCGGCGGGATGGTGCCGGCAGGGAGGATGTCGAGCGTGGTGTCCGCGACACGATGCTTCGCCACCTCGAACTCGACCTCGTCGAGCAGCACGCTGGTGAGTCCGACCGAACCGTCGATACCGGCGTGCTCATGGGCGCGCGGGCGCCGCATGTCCGCGTCGATCAGCAGGACGGAGTTGCGGAGCGCCGCGAGGGTCATCGCGAGGTTCACTGACACGGTCGACTTGCCCTCGGCGGGCATGCCGGAGGTCACCAGCAGCACCTTCACCCGGGACGAGACATTCGCATACGCGAGCGCCGACCGGATGCGCCGGAACTCCTCGGACGTGTGGCCGAGGGGCTCCTGGGCGACGGCGATTCCCCGCGCCTCCAGCAACGGCGACTTGGAGACGACGCCGAGCACGGGATCTCCCCCGGCCTGCGTCAGCGCCTCCTCGTTGCGGACCCGCGTGTCCAGCACTCCGATGAGCACAGCGGCCGCGAGGCCCAGCACGCCACCGAGGAACCCGCCGAGCGCTGCATCCCTCGGCTTGCTCGGGGTGAACTGGAACTCCGGGACCACGGCGTCGTCGATGACCTCGGCCGTGATCGTCGACTCGCCCTGCGGGTCCTTCGGGGCGACGTCTTTCACGACTGTGATGAGCTGCTCGGCGACCGCGTTCGCGAGCTCGGCGGCGGATTCCGGGTCGTCGGTGATGCCGGTGACGCGCAGGGTGACCGTGCTCTGCGGGATGGTGACCTCGATGTCTCTGGCGAGCGCGCGAGGTGTCGTGTCGAGACCGAGCTCCTCGATCACCGGATCGAGCACCCGCGAGCTCGTCGCCAGCTGGGCGAAGGAGAGCATCTGGCTCTGGGTGTACACGGACCCCTGGTTGAGATCCGAAGCACTCGTCCCCTGGTTGAGCGCGAAGTAGAGCGAGGTGGTCGCCTGGAACAACGGCGTCTGCAGCGACGCGTATCCGTATGACCCTGCGGCGCCCACGACGCCGCACAGCACGATCAACCACCAGAACTTACGCAGTGAGCCCGCGATGACACGCAGGCTGACCCGGCTCTCGGCCATGACTCCCCATTCCCCCTGAGGTCTCGATTCTAGAGGAGCCATCTGCACGTCTCCCTCACGTCTGCCGCACCTGTGGAGCGGTTCGGGCCGGCGGCGGTGCCGACGTGCCCAGATCGCGCAGGAATGCCGTATCGGCCGCGGTGGATCGTGTCCCGGCGTCTCGCGCCCAGGTCACCGCGAGCCCCACGCAGAACCACAGGAACATGCTGTACTGCGTGATGAGGGCGACGACGACCAGGCTCGGAAGCTGCCCGACGACAGCGAGGGCGGCAGGACTCCGCGTCGACCGCCGCACAGCCAGGATCGCCGCGCAGACGACGGCCGCCATGATGAGCAGCGTCGGCACGTAGCCGTACCGGAGGAGCGTGAGCACGAGGGCGTTGTCCACCGAGCGAGCGAAGTACCCCAGGTAGTAGTCGCCGGAGACGAGGGAATGCCAGTCGCCGGGGTTGCCGAACAGCTGCACCTGCTCCAGGAGGACCAGGAGGTCGGTGCGGTAGTCGGCGCTGCCTCCGGCCTCATCCCCTGCCGCACCGAACACGGAATCGATGACGGGGATGACGATCGCGGTGCCGATCACGCCGGCGACCGCCACCGTCACCCGGAAGCGCGTCGAGACGCCGACGATGAGGAAGGTGGACAGGACCAGGGTGAGCACCAGCGTGAGAAGGCCGGCACGACTGAAGGTGAAGACCGTGGCGGTGGCGATGAGCACGATGCCGGTGATCTTCGGGAACAGCCGCCACCGCGTCGCCACGACGAACGCTGAGGACATCGCGAGCGCGGCGCCGAGCGCGATCGAGTGTCCCCAGGCGCCTTCCGCACGCAGCACCCCACCGCGCTCCTGCAGTGGACTCCACGTCTCGTACACCACACCCGACCCGGGGATGAGGACGAAAGGGTTGAAGGACGTGAGGAACTCCACGACAGCGAGCGCCGCCGCCACGATGGCGACGACCGCGATCGTGGACGTGATCCAGTCGGTCGTCACACGCGCGAGCACCACGCGCCCCCAGATGTACGGGATCACCCACTCCAGGAGCGATGCGACGAGGGAGGCGAGGTCGACGGTGCCGAACCCGTACAGGCCGGTCACGACGAGGACGAACGCCGCGACCCAGGCGTCGGCGGCGCGCAGCGGCACGACCGACCAGTTCACGATGATCAGCAGGACGGTGAGTAGGGTGATCCCCGCCCAGTAGAACCCGAGGTTGACACCCACCCAGAGCGGTACGAAGAACAGCACGACGGCCCACACCGCGAAGGCGACGCGCGGAAGCAGCCGGAGGGCGAACACGACGATGGCCACTGCCGCGATTCCGCCGAAGGCGAGGAGCGCGATCGGGACAGCAGTGGCCATGCGTCAGGATCTTACTGCGGTGCGGTGACGCGGAACGAATCGAACGACACGCCCAGCGGCGCGGTCGCGCTGCCGGAGCGGTTGCCGCTCAGACCCACCGCGCCGGCGCCCAGGGGCGCCGCGTCGGTCGTGGTGATCTGCCAGGCTGCCGGCTTCGTGGTGTCCGTCGGCCAGAACTTGGCGGACAGCGTCGCCGACGTCGTCCCGGTCACGGACACCTCGAGGTTGTAGGAGGTGTTCGCCGCCCAGACCAGCCCGGGTACGGCCTGCGTGCGCAGGACGGTCCCTTCACGGTGCACGACGAGCCAGACCGTGCCGTCAGGACGCAGCCAGGCGCGGACGAAGTACTTCCCGGCCGCCGACTGCCGCGCGATCACGCCGATGTAGGCGCCGCCCGCGGCGGGCGCCTGGTCGACCCGGAACTGCGTCTCGAGCACCGCGTCGGCGACCGACGTCGTGTTGAGCGTCGCGTGACGGGTGTCTCCGGCGATGAGGTTCAGCTTCGCCTGACCGTCGGCGACCGTCGCCGCCGCCTGCGAACCGCCGGCGATCGTCCACGCCCCGCCGACCGTGGCGGTGCCCCAGCCGGGTCCCGCGGTCCGGTCGAAGCCGTCGTCCGCCACCGGAGCCGGCTGCGGCTCGGGCTCGGGCTCGGGCTCCGGGTCGACGGGAGGCGCAGTCACTGTCACCGGCTTGCTGGTGGTGTGCGTGGCCCCCTTGTCGTCCTTCACCGTGAGGGTGACGGTGTAAGTGCCCGCCGCGGTGTAGGTGCGGCTGCTCGTCGCGCCGGTCCCGGTCGTCCCGTCGCCGAAGTTCCACGCGTACGAGGCGATCGTGCCGTCGGAGTCGGTCGAGGCGCTGCCGTCCACGGCGACCGTGAGGTTGGTCGCGGTCGCGGTGAACGCGGCGGTGGGAGCGACGTTCGCGGGCTCCGGTTCGGGCTGCGGCTCGGGCTCCGGCGCCGGCGTGCCGAGGTTCTTCAGCGTGAAGTCGTCGAAGCTGGCGAGGTTGGTGCCGGTGGCGCTGCCCGCGCGATAGGAGAACACGGTCGGGGCGCCGGCGACCTGGAGGGCCGGAGTCGCATCCGTCGTGGTGAGCTGCCAGTTCGCGGGCTCTGCCGACCCCGACGCCCACAGCTTGGCGCGGATGGTCGTCGTGGAGGAACCCGTCGTCTCCATCAGGAGCGTGAACGAGCTGCCCGCTGTCCAGGTGAGTCCGGAGACGGCCGTGCTGGCGATCGCCGTTCCGTTGCGGTGGATCACGAGCCAGGTCGTGCCGTCGGCCCGGTGCCAGGCGAGGGCCCGGTATCCGGAGGACCCGGAGCGTCGAGCGCCCAGCCCTTCGTACACGACCCCGGTGGAGGGGCCGGAGGCGAGCGTGTAGCTGATCCGCGCGGACGAATCGAGGACGGACGTGCCCTGCAGCAGCATCTCCCTCGTCTCACCCGGCGTCAGGTTCACCTTGCCCACACCGTCGCCGACGGAGAGCACGGTGGCGGAGCCGCTCATCGGCGCCCAGGTGCCTCCCTTGTCCGCCGCACCCCACCCGCTGGACACGACGCGGCCGAAGGCATCGGACGCGGCGAAGACCTGAGCGGTCAGCGTGACCGTCTTGGTGGCCGTCGCGGTCGCGCCGAGGCTGTCGGTCACCGTGAGGGTGATCTCGCGCGCCCCGGCGCTCGCGTAGGTGTGGCCGGCGGACGCTCCGGAGCCCGCGGGGGTTCCGTCGCCCCAGTTCCACGAGTAGGTCAGAGTCGCGCCGTCGGACGCGCTCGAGCCCGCGGCGGAGACGTCGACGTTCAGCCCCGAGGCCGTCGCCGTGAAGGCCGCCACCGGGTCGGCATGCGTGGTCGTCACCTGTCGGGTGGTGGACGCGCTGCCGCCGCGATCGTCGGTGACGGTCAGGGTCACCGTGCGGGTGCCGGCCGTGGCGTACACGTGCGTGGCGACCTGCCCGGTCGACGTCGTGCCGTCCCCCCAGTTCCAGGCGTAGGAGGCGAGGGAGCCGTCCGAGTCCGCCGAGGCGGACGCGTCGGCCGAGACCGTCAGGCCGTTCGCGGTCGTCTCGAAGGCAGCCGTCGGGAGGACGTTCGGCGCCTGCACCACGACCTGCTTCTCCGCCGTGCTGGCGAGCCCGTTGCTGTCCGTCACCGTCAGCGTCACCGTGAAGGTGCCGGACTTCTCGTACGTGTGGCTCGTCGTCTTGCCGGTCGCCGTGGCCGAGTCGTCGCCGAAGTCCCAGCGGTAGCCGGCGATCGTCGCCGACCCCGCGGGCGCCGAGGCCTCCGCGTCGAACGCGACGGCGAGGTCGGTCGGGGTGGCGGAGAAGGCCGCCGTGGGGGCCTGGAAGCCCTTGCCGATGCCGTAGTGCGTCTTCACCTGCGTCGGGGTGAGGGCGAACGGGTAGACCGCGACCTCGTCCAGGGATCCCTTGAAGTACTTGGAACTGGGCTCGGACGGCCATCCGGCGAGGTTGTCCCCGCCGATACGCCAATATCCCGTGTAGTTCTCCGCGGTCGTGGCCCCGGCGAGCGACGACACGAGCTGGCCGTCGACATAGAGCTTCATCCCGTCGGCGCTCTGCGTCGCCACGGCATGGTGCCACGCGTTGTCGTTGAGCGCCGCGCCGTTCTGCACCGTCTGCGTGCTGCCGTTGTAGGTACCGAAGACGAGGCGGCCGTTGTTGGTCATGTAGAGATGGCGGTCGTAGCTTGTCGAGTCACCCGACGCCGCGGCGCCGTAGCCCATCAACTTGCCGCCGCTGTTCGTGTTGGTCTTGAACCACAGTTCGGTCGAGAACTCGGACGGAGCGGCGATCTTGCTCCCGGAGGCCACGCGCCCCGCGCTCGTCCCGGTGAAGGTCGAGGCGCCGGTCGCCGTGTTCTCCACCCCGGACGTCGAGGCGGTGACACCCGTGCCGAACACGGGGGTGTTGGACCCTGCCCAGTCCTGCGCGGCGGTGCCGAGCGGGTAGTAGAGCTGCGGTCCGTCCGCCGTGACGGCGTTGACGTAGTTCGACACCGCACCGGCCGCGATGGTCACGCTCATCGCCTGGCTGGAGACGGAGTTGCCCGCGCTGTCCTTCGCGACGACGGTGTACTCCTGCGTCGATCCGGGAGCTGCGGTCTTGTCCTCGAGGTTCACCGAGGGGCGGTCCCACCAGGTGCCGCGGGCGGTGGCGGTGGCCACCGGTGCGGCGGTCCCCGTCCGACGCAGCTCATAGGTCAGCGTGAGGTCGTCACGATCCCAGTTCGCGGGGATCGAGATCCGCGCACGCCCGGGGATGAACGACTGCGCCGTGCCGGTCCAGTTGGCACCCGACAGCCGAGGGCCGTCCTTCGCGCCGCCGGGCGGGTTGGTGGAGAAGCGCACGAGCCCCTCGAATCGGCCGTTGTTCACGGAGCGGAACTCTCCGCCGATCGAGATCATGTTCCCGGCACCGGTGATCGAGAGTCCGGCCTGCCCCATGCCCGTGGTCACGCCCACGGCCCAGTCCGGCGTCCAGGCGTAGGCCGAGGGCGCCGGCGTACCGGCCCAGTTCTTGTACGTGCCACCGGCCGCGGGCTGGTTGCCCAGCAGACCGCGGGCGTCCGCGGTGTACGCCTCCGAGTACCGGTGCGTGCGCGGGTTCTGCTCCGGGTGCATGCCCATGGTGCTGCAGGCATGGGTGTGGCTGGTCGTGTAGACCGTCTTTCCGGTCGAGTAGACGCCGTAGTGGTCGCCCAGGCAGTCCGCGATCCAGCGGACCTGGCCGCTTCCGGCCTCGGCCGCGAAGGTGCCCTCGAGGTTGCCGGTGGCCGCATCCGCGTAGACCCAGCCGGTGCCGTACACGGCGCCGGCGTCGGCCGCGAGGCCGAAGATCCCCGCCTTGCCCGAGTTCGCGCCCGTGTTCGATCCGTTCTTCACCGTCTGCGGCAGCGCCCATCCGCTGTCCACCGCGCCGGTCGTCTTGTCGAGGGCGACGGTGCCGCGCATCGTCAGGTCGCCGTTGACCTGGGAGAACCGGCCGGCCGCGATGACGTTCTGACCCGCCGGGTCCATCACCATGGCGTCGACCTGGAGGTCGGTCTGCGGCGCCCAGCTGAGCAGCGCGCCGTTCGTCGAGGAGAAGGCCGCGAGGTTCTTGCGCGGGGTCGCGTTGCCCTGCGTGAAGAGACCGCCGACGTAGACGCTCGAGCCCGAGGTGGCGAGGGCGTACACGCCGCTGCCGCCGATCGAGGGCGAGAAGCCGGGCACGAGCTGCCCGGTCACGGCGTCCAGCGCGGCGAAGTTCCAGCGCGTCTGGCCGTTGACGGAGTTGAAGGATCCGCCGATGTAGATGCGGCTGCCGTCCGGCGAGGCGGCCACGGCCTTGATCACGCCGTTCACCTGCGGTGCGAAGGAGAGCAGCTGGCCCGTGTTGATGTCATACGCGAGGACGTTGGAACGGGCGGTCAGGCTCGTCCCCGGCGCCGCGAGCGGTGCCCGGGCGTTGTCGAACTTGCCCACCGCGTAGACGGTCGAGCCGATCGTCGTCTGCGCCCA
>NZ_SSDN01000039.1:0-24013 GCF_004794355.1 Microbacterium sp. K36
CGGCCCGCCGCTCCGCGGTCGGGCTGGTGCCGGGGCGCTGAGCCTCAGTCGGACCCGGTGCGCCGGGGCCCTGCGGGGTGGAGTCCTTCGGCGTGGAAGGCGAGCAGCCGCACCGCGGCGTCGACGCTCGCCGACAGGATCTCGTCCGGGTCACCGGTCAGGGCCAGCCTCCGGTGCCCGGCGTCGTCGGCGGTCGCCCAGCCGAGGTACACCGTGCCCGCGGGGTGGCCGCCCTCCGGACCCGGTCCGCCCACGCCGGTCGTCGAGACGCAGATGTCGGCGTCGAAGAGCTCCCGCGCCCCCCTGGCGAGCTGCTCCGCGCAGGCGGCGGAGGTCGGGTCGGTGCCCGGGGTGAGCCCCAGCACCCTCTCCTTGACCTCCGTGAAGTACGCGACGATGCCGCCGGCGAACCAGCCCGAGGCGCCCTCGCCCGCACCGATCGTGTTCGCGAGGCGTCCGGAGGTGAGCGACTCCGCCACGCTCACGCGCAGACCTCGACTGCGGGCGAGCTCGCCCAGGTGTTCGAGGTCGGGGGTCTCGTTCGGTGCGGTCATCGGGGCGCTCCTCTCGTCGGTTCCCCTACGCTACGGACCCCGCGGCGCCCTGTCGCAGGGGATTGACAACGGCGTCCGCGTCAAGCCCCTGGAGGGCCGTCGTCCCGGGCGCCATCGTCGAGGGAGTCGCACCGACGAAGGAGGCGGACATGGCGGAGGACACGCGGGACACCGCCGGAATGCGGGCGGTCTTCTGGATCTGGGCGGGGATCATCGGCGTCGGTCTCGCCGTGATGATCGGCCTGCCGCTGGGAGGGCGATGACGATGGGCTCGCGGATCAAGGACCACGCCCTCAGCCTCTTCTTCCTCGCGCTCTTCGCGCTCGCGCTGGCAGGCCAGGCCGTCGCCGGCTACCTCCGCAACAACGACGAGCTCCTCGATCATGGGCGGCCCACGATCGGCTTCGGCGACTTCCTCTGGTCGTCGGACTTCGCCGTGGACGTCGCCGAGAACTGGCAGTCGGAGTTCCTGCAGTTCTTCCTCTTCATCGCCGCGACGATCTGGTTCGTGCAGAAGGGGTCGCCGGAGTCGAAGAAGCCCGGCGACGAGGGCCCGGGCAGTGACGCGGATCAGCTCGTCGGCGCGCACGCCCGCCCGGACTCTCCGCGGTGGGCCCGGGCGGGCGGATGGCGAGCGGCGGTGTTCGGCAACTCGCTGCTGCTCGTGATGGGGGCGGTGTTCGTGCTGTCCTGGTTCGCGCAGTCGCTCGCCGGGACGGTCGTCATGAACGAGGAGAACGCGATGCACGGCCTCGCCGCGATCACCTGGGGTGACTACGTGACCAGCTCCGACTTCTGGGACCGCACGCTGCAGAACTGGCAGTCCGAGTTCCTCGCGGTCGGGACGATGGTCGCGTTCGCCATCTACCTGCGGCAGCGGGGGTCAGCGGAGTCGAAGCCCGTCGGCACCCCGCACCATCAGTCGGCCTTGGAATCCGACTGAGACCGCTCGTCGTTGACGTCGGCCTGCGAGAGCCGCTCGTCGTCGGCGTCGTAGCCCGGACGCGCCTCCTGCAGCGGCTGGTCGGAGTACTCGCCGCCCTGGCGTCCGCCGAAGGGACGGCCGTGGTCGGCGAACTCCTCGCGGGCGAAGACCAGCTCCCACGGGCCCACCGTGAAGCGCGATCCGGTACGCAGCGTCTCCGTGCGCTCGCCGGGGTGGGTCGCGTCGGCGTCGGGGTTGGAGTTCATCTCGCCGTCGGCGTGCAGGGTCACGACGTACTCGTCGCGGTCGTCGTGCACGACCGTCGCATGGACGGGCTCGGTGTCGGCCAGGCGCAGCTCGTTGCCCGCGGCGGAGCCGATGCGGACCTCCTCCACGTCGAGCGCGAACTCCGTGCGCTCGTCGTCGCGCCGCACGCGCAGTCGCGGGTTGCCCGCGCCGCGCTCGGCGTGGGTGGTGCCGGGCGTGTAGCCCTCCTCGGGACGGTCGTCGATGTGGCGGTCAGTCATGGCGGTGCCCTCCTCGGGTGTCGATGATTCGAGGCTAATCGCCGCGCGGATCGTGCGCAGGGCCTTGACTTCGGCATCCGTGCCTCCCTTGCCGGTTGATTTGCCGTGCGCCCCGTCCGAGGGCTTACCCTCTACCCATAGGCCGATCCCGGCAGTGGCCGCCGGGCTGAGGACCACCCGACCGAGGAGCATCACCCGATGGGCAAGTTCATCTACGAAGGCAGCGTGAAGACCGAGATCGAGGACCGGGCGCTCACGCACCTGCAGCTCGTCATCACGGCCAAGCTGCGTCGCGGCGAGCCGTTCCCGTTCAGCTGGCGCGAGGACGCCAGCGTCGGCGGCGGCCGGACCACCGTCTGGATCCAGCCGGGCAGCTCGCTCGTCTTCAAGTACTTCGGCAGCCGCCAGCCCGCCGTCAACCGGGCCTGGGTCGAAGCGCTCGCCTTCACCGCGAACTCCCCCAGCGGGCTCTACCTCGTCCCCGAGCCCGCCGAGGGTGCCGAGCCCCCGCACGGCGACGTCCCCTCCGCCGGCTGACACCCGCTTTCGCGGAGACCGCCCCGGGCTGTCAACCCCCTGCCGTCCGCCCTCCGAAGCCGCGAGGCTCGATCACGACCTGATCGACAGCCCATGACAGGAGGAGCGGACATGACCGACACCACCCGCGACGGCGGCCTCACCGACCCCCGACACGCCCACCACGGGGACGGATTCCCGGCGCAGAGCCAGGACCAGCCGGGCTTGACCGAGAAGACGACCCCGGAGCCGGACCACGGCGAGCAGTCCTACGTCGGCCACGGGCGGCTCGAGGGGCGGCGTGCCCTCATCACCGGCGGCGACTCCGGCATCGGACGGGCGGTCGCCATCGCCTTCGCCCGCGAGGGTGCCGACGTGGCCATCGTGCACATGCCCGAGGAGCAGGCGGACGCAGAGGAGACGCTCGCGCTCGTCCGCGAAGCCGGTCGCACCGGCGTCAGCATCCCGGGCGACGTCCGCGAGGAGGCCTTCGCGACCGACGCCGTGCACCGCGCGCGCCGCGAGCTCGGCGGCCTCGACGTGCTGGTCCTCAACGCGGCCTATCAGCACGACATCGACGGGTTCGAGAACCTCGACACCGAGAAGATGCGCCGCGTGTTCGACACGAACCTCGCCGGCCTCGTGTTCTCGGCCCGTGCCGCCTTCCCCGACCTCGAGCCCGGATCCAGCATCATCGTGACCTCGTCGGTGCAGTCGGCGCAGCCGTCACCGGGGCTTATCGACTACGCCATGACGAAGGCGGCGCAGGTCGCGTTCGTCAAGGCGCTCGCCGAGGAGGCCGGGCCACGCGGCGTGCGCGTCAACGCCGTCGCGCCGGGCCCGATCTGGACGCCGCTGATCCCCGCGACCGGATGGGGGCCGGAGCGCCTGGAGACGTTCGGTCAGGACACCCCGCTCGGACGCGCGGGGCAGCCCGCAGAACTCGCCGGCGCGTACGTGTACCTCGCCTCGGCGGAGTCGTCGTACGTATCCGGCGCGGTGCTCGCGGTGACGGGTGGCAAGCCGCTCTGATCCGCGCGAGGACGGCGCAGGCGGCGGGGAGGCGGGGCCCCGCCGCCTAAGCTTGTCTGGTGCAGAGACCCGCGGCATCCGGACCCCTCGTGGGCGTCGCGCTCGTCATCGGATCCTGCCTCTCGCTGCCGTTCGGCGCCGCCGTGGCCGCGCAGCTCTTCCCCGTCCTCGGGCCGTGGGGCGTGACGTCGCTCCGCGTCGCGATCGCCGCGCTGCTGCTGGTCGTCATCGTGCGCCCGCGGCCCCGCGCCTGGACCCGGTCGCAGTGGCTCGCCGCCGTGCTGTTCGGGGTGTCCCTGGCCGCGATGAACGGGTTCTTCTACGCGGCCATCGACCGTATCCCCCTGGGGCCGGCCGTGGCCATCGAGTTCCTCGGGCCCCTCGTGCTCGCCGCCGTGCTGACCCGTCGTCTCGCCGACGCGGTCTGGGTGGGCGTGGCCCTGCTGGGCATGGCGCTGCTCGGGGTCGACGGCCTCGTCGGCGCCGAGCCCCTCGATCCGCTCGGCGTGGTCTTCATCCTCATCGCGGCCGGGTTCTGGGTCATGTACATCCGGATGAGCGCGCGCGTCGGCGCCCTCATTCCCGGCAGCAGCGGGCTCGCGATGGGACTCGTCGTCGCGGCCGTGCTCCTCATCCCCGTGGGCGTGCCCGCGGCGGCGACGGTGGCGCTGGACCCGCAGCTCCTCCTGCTCGCCGCGGTCACCGCAGTGCTGTCGTCCGTGATCCCGTACAGCTTCGAACTCGCGGCGCTCCGACGGCTCCCGCAGCGGGTGTTCGGCGTGCTGCTGAGCCTGGAGCCCGCGTTCGCGACCCTCGCCGGGTGGCTCATCCTCGGACAGGACGCCACGCCGCTGCGGCTGCTCGCGGTGGCGCTCGTGATCGCCGCGAGCGTGGGGACGACGCTGGGCGTGCGCCGCGACCGGAGGGATGACGGCCCCGCGGGACCGTTCACCGCGCCGATCCCGCTTCCCGACTGACGCCCTTCCGGTCGGGCGGCTCTCATGCGCGGACGGCCACCGGCTCCGGCAGCGGGTAACGGCGGCGCAGGATCACCCGCTGCACGAGGGTCCACACCACCGTGACCGTGAGGTAGAGCGCGGCGGCCAGGGGCACGAAGGCCGCGAAGACCGCGGTGAGGTAGTGCAGCGCCGCCATCATCCGGAGCATGCCGGGGGAGCTGAGCGGGGAGTCGTCGCCCTCGACGGGGGCCGGTCGGAACACCCGCCGGGTGACCTCGGCGGTGGCGATCATCACGGCCAGCAGCACGCCGAAGACCGCGAACGTCGCCGGGGTCGCGGTGCCGCCGAACAGGGCCGACACCAGGCTCGTGCCGAGCGGGGCGCCGAAGAGGTCGTGGGTGAGCAGCTCGTTCGGGTGTCCGGCGATCTCCGGTCGCAGGAACAGTGTGTAGAGCAGGCCGACGACCGGTGCCTGCGCCAGCACGGGCAGCATCCCGGCGAAGGGCGAGGTGTTCTCGGCGCGGTAGAGCGCCATCATCTCCTGCTGCAGGCGCTCCGGGTTCTTCCGGTGGCGCTGCTGCAGCGCGCGCAGCTTCGGGGCGAGGCGGGCCCTGGTCTGCTCGGCCCGGGCCTGGGAGATGCCGACGGGGATGAGGAGGGCGCGCACGAGGAGGGTCACGAGGACCACGGCGAGGGCGGCGGCGGAGGGGCCGGCGAGGGGTTCGAGAAGGGTGGAGAGGCCGTTCAGGGCACCGTAGGCGGCGTCCAGGAGCGCGGCGAGGGGAGGGAAGGCGAAGATGTCCACGGGAAGGTCCGTTCGGTGAGGTCGGGAAGGGTCGGCGAAGGCCGCGCGGTCCCGGTCGGACGGACTACGCGGCGGTCGCGACTCCCGGCGCTCGCGGACGAGGGTGTCCTGCGGCATCCGGATCGCTCTGCGGGAGGAGCGTTCCGACATCGATCGCCCGCAGCGGGTGCGGGGCATCGGCGGAGGTCTGGTGGCGCACGCTCAGCACGAGCGCGAGTGTGAGGACGGTGACGGCGAGCAGCGCGATCGCGAGGCCGAGCGCGGCGGCATCCGGCACCGTCACGAGGCCGATCGCGGCCGCGACGAAGCCGAGCATCTGCCCGAACCACTCGCTCATGCCGCGAGCTTACCCCGTTCGAATCGCCTGAATTGCTGTATCCGGGCCGCCGATGGAGCCATTCAGGCGATTCGAAGGGCGTACGGTCGGGGTATGGCGACAGAACTTCTGGGAGTCGAGCATCCGATCGTGCTGGGACCGTTCGGGGGGAGCTCGTCGGTGGAGCTGACGGCGGCGGTCAGTGCGGCCGGCGGGCTGGGGTCGTACGGGCTGTATGGGTACGACGGCGACCGGATCCGCGCGGTCGGAGCCGAACTGCACCGCGCCACCGACCGTCCCTTCGCCCTGAACATCTGGCTGCCCCTGGGGGATGAGGTCGCGCCGAACCCGCAGCACGCGGTCTTCGCCCAGGCGCTGGAGCCGTTCTACGAGGCCGTCGGGGTTTCGGTGCCGGCCCGCCCCGAGCGCTACACCCCCGACCTCGACGAGCAGCTCGACGCGGTGTGGGAGGTCGCCCCGGCTGTGCTGAGCGTGGTGTTCGGAGTGCCGTCCGCCGCTCTCGTCGCCGAGGCCCGGGACCGCGGCATCCGCGTCGTGGGCACCGCCACCACCGTCGCGGAAGCCGTCGCGGTCGCCGAGGCCGGAGTCGATGCGGTCGTCGCCTCGGGAGCCGAGGCGGCCGGGCATCGCGTGTCCTTCCTCCGCCCCGCTGCCGAGTCGCTCGTGGGCACCGTCGCGCTCGTGCCGCAGGTCGTGGACGCCGTCGACGTGCCGGTCATCGCCGCCGGCGGGATCGCGGACCGCCGCGGGGTCGCTGCGGCCTTCGCCCTCGGTGCCTCCGGCGTGCAGGTGGGGACGGCGTTCCTCGCGACCGCCGAGTCCGCCGCGACGGCCGCGCACCGCGACGCCATCCGGACCACCGCCGCCGACGAGACCGTGCTGACCAGGGCGATGAGCGGACGACTCGCCCGCGGAGCCCGCAACCGCGCGGTGCGGGCGATCGAGGCGAGCGGCACGATCGCCCCGTTCCCGATGCAGAACTGGCTCACCGGGCGCTTCCGCACGGCGGCAGGAGAGCAGAATCTCGGCGAGCTGCAGTCGCTGTGGATGGGGCAGGCCGCCCCTCTCGCCCGGGGGACGACCGCCGCCGAGGTCTTCGCAGAGCTTGCCGCCGGAGTCCCCACCCGGTGAGGAACGCCAGGTTCCTGGCTAGAATGGCGTCATGTCCACGCAGAACGTTCTGGAAGCGCGCAACAACCTCTCGCGCCTGATCGCCGAGTCCCAGGCGGGTGAGGACGTCGTCATCACGAAACGGGGCACTCCCGTCGCCCGTCTGGTCCCCATCGGGACGGTCGACGTGGTGCGGAGCGGCCGCCTCCTCGTCGAGTGGATCGAACAGCATCCGCTTCCGCCGCGGCTCGCACGGACCGCCGAGGAGCTGGACGCTCAGGTCGTCGAGAACCGGGACGCCTGGGAATGATCTATCTCGACTCCTGCATCCTCATCTACGCCATCGAGGACCGCGGTCCGAGGGGCGATGCCGTGCGTCAGGCGCTCCGCGACGTCGATGACGAGGTGGCGTCGAGTCCGCTGGCGCTCCACGAATGCCTCGTGCTCCCCGCCCGCGAGCGCAATCCGGAGCTCCGCGATCGGTACCTGGCTCTCTTCGAGCGCATGGAGATCGTCGCGCTCGATACGGCCGCGTTCGTCCGGTCGGCCGAACTCCGGGCCGACTTCGGCCTGAAGACCCCTGACGCGCTGCACCTCGCCGCCGCACAGCTGTCGGGGTGCACGGAGCTGTGGACGAACGACAAGCGCCTCGCAGCCGCGTCGCACGGGCTCGCCGTGGACATCCTCGACCGCTGAGTGGCGGAGCGCTACAGGATGACGGTCGAGCGGCCGTGAACGATAACCCGGTCCTCGGCATGCCACTGCACGGCCCGTGCCAGCACCAGACGCTCGACGTCGGCGCCCCGGCTCTGCAGCTCGGCCGCGGACTCGGAGTGCGTGACCCGCGTGACGTCCTGCTCGATGATGGGCCCCTCGTCGAGGTCGGCCGTGGCGTAGTGCGCCGTGGCCCCGATCAGCTTCACGCCGCGCTCCTTCGCCCTGGCGTAGGGGTTCGCGCCGATGAAGGCGGGCAGGAACGAGTGGTGAATGTTGATGACCGGAGCCTCGAGCCGCGTGATGAAGTCGTCGCTGAGGATCTGCATGTACCGGGCGAGCACGACGAGGTCGACGTTGCCGCGGAGCAGGTCGAGCTGACGCTCCTCCATCGCCTGCTTGTCCGTCGAGGGGATGTGCACGAACGGCACGCCGAAGGAGCGGACGGCCTCGGCGAGGTCCGGGTGGTTCGAGACGACCATCGTGATGTCGATGTCGAGCTGACCCCGCTGCGTGCGCCACAGCAGCTCCATTAGGCAGTGGTCGTACTTCGAGACGAAGATCGCCACGCGCTTGCGGCGCGCGACGTCGTGCAGCGACCACTCCATGCCGAAGCGCTCCGCGACCGTCGCGATGTCGGCCTCCAGGGCGGGGCGCGCGGCGGACAGACCGTCGAGGTGGATGACCGTCCGCTGGAAGAATCGGCCACCCTCGGAGTCGGTCGAGTGCTGGTCGAGCGAGATGATGTTGGCCCCGTGCCGGGCGAGCACGCCGGCGACCGCGGCGACGATGCCGGGCTGGTCGTCGCAGGCGATCAGCAGGCGGGCGGTATCGGGCTGGGTCATGGCTGCTCCTCGGGGTGTGCATCGATTCTGCCGTGCCGCGCGGGTGGGGAGCGAATCGCCCGCGGCGTCGCTACCCTGAGACCGTGGATGCGAGCGACGTCGGACTGGTGCTGATCCCGCTGCTGGCGGTGGCCGCACCGCTTCTCGCACGCGGCGTCCGTCCGCTCGTCCGGGTGCCGATCGTCGTGTTCGAGCTCGTCCTCGGGATCCTCGTCGGTCCCGCCGTGCTCGGCTGGGTGGAACCAGGACCCCTCCTGGAGAAGCTCAGCGACTTCGGCCTGGCCGTGCTGTTCTTCGTCGCCGGCTCCGAGATCGACTTCCGCCAGGTGGCAGGGAAGCCCCTGGCCCGGGCGTCGCTGGGCTGGCTGCTCAGCGTGCTGCTGGGCATCGGGCTCGGATTCTTCTTCGCCCCGGGCGAGGGGATGGTGGTCATCGGGATCGCGTTGAGCTCGACCGCTCTCGGCACGCTGATGCCGATCCTGCGCGATGCGAAGGAGCTGGACACTCCGTTCGGCCGTGCCATCAGCACCATCGGCGCTGTGGGGGAGTTCCTGCCGCTGATCGCGATCTCGATCTTCCTCAGCACCCGGACGACACCCCTGGCGACGGCGGTGCTGCTGACCTTCGTCGTGCTGGCGGGACTCGCCGTCCTCGTCGCGCACCGGGTGCCGCACGGGCGCCTGCACGGCATCGTGCGCGCGACCCTCCACACCTCCGACCAGTTCGGGGTGCGCTTCGTGATCCTCCTCATCGCGGCCCTCGTCGGCCTCAGCGTGATGCTCGACCTGGACATGCTCCTCGGCGCCTTCGTCGCGGGGGCCATCTGGCGCATCATCATGGCGCGGGCGCCCGAGAAGGATGCGGCAGAGGTCGAGAGCAAGATCGAGGGGCTGGCTTTCGGCTTCCTCGTCCCGGTGTTCTTCCTCTACACGGGGGTGACCTTCGACCTGCAGGCGCTGCTGACGTCTCCCTCGGCGATGTCCCTGGTGTCGGTGTTCCTGCTGGCGCTCCTGGTGATCCGCGGGTCGGCCGCCCAGCTGTCCGCTCCGGCGGGGGCGAGCGGACGCGACCGTGCCGCGCTCGGCCTGCTCGCGGCCACCGGGCTGCCGATCATCGTCGCGGTCACCGCGATCGGCGTGGATCAGGACATGCTCGACTCCGGGACCGCGGCCGCGCTCGTCGGGGCGGGCATGCTGTCGGTGCTCCTGTACCCGCTGATCGGGATGACGCTGCGTGGCGATCGTGCCCAGGTCGCCGGCCCGCGCCTCGCCGACCAGACCACGCTGGGGGAGCTGTGAGCACCGCCTCAGGCCTCCTGACCCAGGCCGTGCAGGATCTCGCCGGCGCACCCCGCGAGGGCCTCGGCGAGGAGAAGGACTCGCGCTGGCGCGGGCGGCGGATCGTCCGGGTCGGCGAGGCCTGGCACCTCGGCGTCATCCTGCTCACCGACACGCATGCCCTGGCGACGGCGGAGGTGCTCCGCGCGGCGGACCCGGGGCGTCGGGGATACACCGCCGAGTCGGCGCGCGCACGGGCCGAGCGCCGGGCCCTCGCCTCCGCGGCGGCTTCCGCGAAGGGGATGTCGTGCACGTCGGCTGGAGCGTGATCGACGTCGACGCGGTGGACGCCGGAGGCTCCTCCGGTCCGCTCGCGCTCATCGACGGCGTGCCGTCGGTGCGCTGGAGTCAGGCGGGCGGTTTCATGCCGCTGGAGGCTTACCTGCGTGAGCGCGTCCCGCTGCTCCGCGGCGACTCGCCGTCCTGATCTCAGCCGAACAGCTCGGCGAAGCGGCGGAGCAGGGCGGTGCCCTCGGTGACCGAGGCCGCGAGGACCTCTTGCTGCACCGCGTCGAACTGCGCCGGATCGAAGTACCCCGTGGTGCGGTAGAACGTCATCCGGTCGGCGAAGTCGCGCGGTGTCGGCTCGGGATGGAACTGCGCGGCGTACAGGTGGGTGCCCACCCGGTAGGCCTGCACGGGGCAGGTCGCGTTGGTGGCGAGCAGGACGGCCCCGGGCGGGGTCGTCGCGGCGCTCTCCTTGTGCGCGGTGAACACGGTGAGCGCGGGGCCGGAGGGGCCGAACACGGGATCGACCGCGCCGTCGGGCGTCGTGTCGATGACCGTCGCGCTCGCCGCCTCCGGCATGGTCGTCACGACCTCGCCGCCGAGGAGCCGGGTGAGCACCCCGATGCTGAAGCAGGTGAAGAACGCGGCGATCCGCTGTTCCCGTGCGGCGCGGGCGAGCGTCTCCAGATCGGCCTCCACGCGCCGCTGCACCGGGGTCTTCTCGACGTCGGTGACGTTGAAGGGAGAACCGCCGATGACGACACCGCGGTAGCGGTCGAGATGGGCTTCGGTCAGCGGCTCGTGCAGCAGATCGAGACGATCGACCACGTCGACTCCGAGCGCCCGCCGGAACGAGGCGTGCTCGGCATCCGCCGCCCCGGTCTCGGGTCGCACGCAGACGTAGAGAAGCGAGGCCATCAGGCGATTCTAACGAGGGGGAGGGTGCCGGCCCGACGGCTCAACGCGAGGAGTTCGCGGTGCGGCCACGGACGATCCCGACGAACGTCTCCACATCGGGCGTCGTGCGGGCACGGGGCCAGGCGAGGGCCACGGTCGAGACCGGGCCGTCGGCGAGGACCCGGTAGTCGGCGTCCTTCCGGTGGTGCAGTCGGGCCAGCGACATCGGCACGAGGACGATGCCGACACCCGTCGCCACCGTGGCGATCGCGTCGGCGGTCGACAGGGGTCCGCCGCGTGCAGGGACGGTGCCCGGCACCTCCACCGGCCCGAGCACGTCGTCGGACAGGGAGTGCAGCACCTCGCCGTCGAGGTCGGCGGTCGTCAGCTCGTCCGCCGCGAGCAGGTGCGAATCGGTCGAGGCCACGACGACCGGGACCTCGTCGTACAGCGCGATGACGTGCAGGGCCGCGTCGTCCAGCGGGAGCCGCACGAGGGCCGCGTCGAGATCGTCGAGCGCCTCTCGCTGCCCGGCGACCTCGATCGGGACGAGCTCGAGGGCCACGTGGGGCAGACGCCTCTTCCAGGTGTCGATCCACCTGCCCGGCGTCGCTCCGGGCACGGCGCCGAGGCGGAACGTCCGCGGTTCCTCGGGTGCGGCGGCCGGAGCGTCGAACACGACCTTCTCGGTGCGGGGTGCGCGGCGCGAAGCCGGCTTCCCCTGGCGTGAGCCGCTGCCCGCGGCACGGCCCCGGTGGGCGGGTGAGCCCTTGCCGGAGCCCTTCGCGGGTCGTTGTCCGTGGTGCGCCATGGGATCCAGGCTACTCGGCGTCCTCCGAGTCCTCGGCGGGGGAGTTCCGCTGGGTCCGCCGGACCAGTCCGGCGACACCGCCTACGAGGAACAGGGCCCCCGCCGTGAGGAGCACGATCGTGAGCAGGGTGGCGGGAGTCATCGTCGCCACGCCGTCGGCCAGCGCGGCGCGGCGCTCCGCGTCGGCGAGGAACCACAGCGCCCCTGCGGCGACCGCGGCGAAGGTCATCCCCCAGATGACGGCTGCCCAGCGCACCCGGGGTGCGGTGATGTTCTCGGTGCTCATTCCTGGCCCTCCTCGGGCTCCTGCAGGGTCACGACGATGAGGCCGCTCGCCTGGTCGATGGTCACGGGCTGGATCGTGGAGGGACTGCCCTCTCCGGCGGAGATGTTCGCGGAGATGACGTTCTCCTCGCCCCGCGGCGTCGCGGCGATGACGCCGGTGTCCATGACCATCGGATCGTCCGGGTCGACGCGGATCCAGCTCACCTCCACTCCGTCGCCGACGGTGCCGCGCAACTGCAGCTGCACGCCGGCGTCGACGAAGATCTCGGTCCGGCCCGAGCCCTTCTCGATCTCGATGGGGCGGGGGCCGCCGTCGTGCCGGTGGAGCTGCAGGTACAGGTCGCCGAACGGCTGTCGCACGTGCGCCTCCTGGTTGTTCGTGAGCGAGGCGTACCCGAGGGTGAGGCCGGGCATCGTGGACAGGAAGCCCGTGAGGAGACCGGCGGCCAGCGTCAGCACGGTGAGGAAGGCCAGGGCGCCACTGCGGCGACGGAGGGCTCCGGCCGTGATCATCGCCAGGGCCAGGACCAGCGCGCCGGACAACAGCCCCAGCGCGCCGCCGAGGGCTTCACCGACGGCGAGTCCCACGCCGGCGCCGACGACGATCGCGAGTCCGAGGGCGGTCATGACGAAGGCGAAGCCGGCGCGCGGATTCGACGCGCGGCGGATACGTCGGCGCTCCGCGGCTGCGGCGGCGAACACGGACGCCTCGGCCTGACGCTCCCGGCGGAGCTGGTCGCGTGCGGCGCGCTCCGCATCCTGCTGCTGGCGGCGCCAGGCCTGATCCTGCTCCTTCCAGGCGGCGTGCTGGGCGCGCCACGCCTCCAGTGCGGCGGGGTCCTGGGTACCCGGAGGCAGGGGGGCCGGAGGTGCGGGGATGGCGAGGACGTCGTGCCCGACGGCGTCGGCGAGCGGTACCAAGACCGGAGCGTTCGTCGCCGGGGAAGGAATGGCGTCCGCCCCCGTGGCGGGACCCGAACCCGCGTCGGGGACGGACGCAGCCGGGGCCGCCGGATCTGCGGAAGCCCCCGCCAGGTCCGGCGCGGAAGCGCCCGGAGTGCGGCGCGCGGCACGCACGATGAGGAAGAGCAAGGCGGCGGCGAGCACGAGCCCGACCACCCAGGTGACCGTCGACAGCGCCGACCAGCCGTCGTAGCCGAGTCCGAACAGGCGCCCGGTGAGCGGCGCCGTCGGGAAGAGGCCGATCACGGCGACAGCGAGGATGCCGAGCTGCACGGGGTCGTACCGGCGCTGCAGCAGATCGCGCAGATGCACGCGGCCGTCGACGTCCGGCAGCACCGCCCAGGCGAGGGCGTACAGGAACAGGGCCGGAAGACCGAAGAGGGCCGCGACGACGAGGACCCCGCGCACGATCAGCGGATCGATGCGGAGGCGGATCGCGATGCCGGCGGCCACGCCACCCAGCCAGCCGTCCGTGCGGACCACACCGAGGCCGGCGACCCACAGCAGGAATCGGTCGGCGCCTCGCGGTCGGCGGGGGGCATCCGGTGCCGGCGCCTCGTGGTCGGCGGGCGGTGGCGGAGCGGTCGGAATCGTCATGAGTCGATCCTCGCGGTCGGCGGTGCCGTGGGGCCATGGGGGGATCCCCTGAGCGCACCCTGATTCCGCGCCGGGGAGGTCCCGGAGAGGGGAGGCGGATGATTGGATGACGGTATGCCCTCCGCCGTCTCCACGCTCCCCGGCCCCGCGCCGGCGACCGTGCGTCCGGCGCTGACCCGCGATCGCGAGGCTCTCGTGACCGGAGTGAGCGCCGGGCTCGCGCGACACCTCGGAGTGCACGTGGGCCTGGTGCGGGCGCTGTTCGTCGCCCTGACGCTCTGCGGGGGTGCGGGTGTGCTCCTGTACGCCTGGTGCTGGACCTTCATGCCGTGGTCGGAGGGGACGACGGCGACGCGTCGCCTCCCGGTCGCCTGGCTCCTGCTGGTCCCCGCGGCCGTCGGCGCCCTCGTCGTCGTGGTGTGGCGCGGGGGCAGCGACTGGCTGAACGGCTCGATCCCTCCGGGAACGGCGGCCGTGGTCGTCGGCGGCACCACGCTGTGCGCGACCGCCTCCGGGCTGTGGGCGACGCTCATCGATCGCACCGACACGGCCCGCGGTCCTCGGCACACCACCACCGTCCGCATCCTCGCGGTGCTCATCCTCGGCCTCGTGGTCCTCCTGCTCCTCTCGTGGCCGATCGCACGCTCGGGCGTCGTGCTCGTGCTGCTCCCGCTGACCGGGCTGGTGGCGGTGGTGGCCTCGGCCCTCATCCCGCGCTGGCGGGAGCTCGCGGGGGAGCGCGTGCGTCGCATCCGAGAGGAGCAGCGCAGCGTCATGGCCGCCCACCTGCACGACTCGGTGCTGCAGACGCTCGCCCTCATCCAGAACCGGGCCGGGGCATCGAGCGAGGCGGCACGGCTGGCCCGTGCGCAGGAGCGGGAACTGCGCGCGTGGCTGTACGACGGCGATGCCCCGGCCGACAGCGACCTGCCGACCGACCTGCGGGACTACGCCGGAGCGCTCGAGATCGACCACCCGGTCCGGATCGACGTGGTCTCCGCCGGGCTGTCGGCGGAGCGGGCGAGCGGGGAACTGGCGGCCGCGGCCCGGGAGGCGATGCTGAACGCCGCCCGGCACGCGGGCGGCGAGATCTCCGTCTACATCGAGGGTCGGGTCGATGGCGTCGACGTGTTCGTCCGCGATCGCGGTCCCGGATTCCGGCTCGACGAGGTGCCGGGCGACCGTCTGGGGGTGCGGGAGTCGATCATCGGGCGCCTGCGTCGCGCGGGTGGCACGGGTTCGGTGCGCAGCGACGACGCCGGTACCGAGGTGCATCTGCGCCTGCCCACCGTCTCGTCCCCGGAGCGGGGCGCCGGCCGACAGGAGCCCCGTGGCTGACCGCCTCCGCGTCGTGCTCGTCGACGACCACTCCATCTTCCGCTCGGGCCTGCGGGCCGATCTCGATGCGAGCGTCGAGGTCGTGGGCGAGGCGGCGGACGTGCCCTCGGCGATCGCCACGATCGTGCAGACGGCCCCCGACGTGGTGCTCCTCGATGTGCACCTCCCCGGCGGTGAGGGCGACGACGCGACGGGTGGGGAGGCCGTGATCCGAGGGACGCGACCGACCACGACGCGGTTCCTCGCCGTGAGCGTCTCCGATGCGGCGGCCGACGTCGTCCGGGTCATCCGGGCCGGGGCGCGCGGCTACATCACGAAGGGCTCTTCGGGCCGCGAGGTGAGCGACGCCGTGCGCGCCGTCGCCGAGGGGGACGCGGTGTTCTCGCCGCGGCTCGCGGGATTCGTGCTCGACGCGTTCGGCGCCGTGGCCGGCGAGACCGCCACCGCGACGGACGAGCTCGACCGCCTCTCCTCGCGCGAGCAGGAGGTGATGCGACTGATCGCCCGCGGCTACGCCTACAAGGAGGTCGCCGCCGCGCTGTTCATCTCCATCAAGACCGTGGAGACCCACGTCTCATCGGTGCTGCGCAAGCTGCAGCTCTCCTCCCGCCACGAGCTCACCGCCTGGGCGTCGGAGCGGCGACTGCTCTGAGAGCGGTCAGGCCGCCAGCCACAGGCCCTTCTGATCGGTGGCGACGGTGAGCCCCGCCGCGACCGTCTCGTCGTCGCCGATGCGGGCGCCCCGCACGATGCGGGCCCCGGCGCCGATGTCGGTGCGGACGCCGACGTGCGCGTGATCGCCGATCGCTGCGCCCTGCCCGACGTGCGCGTGGGCGTCGATGTACGCGCCCTCGCCGATCACGGCATCCTCGTCCACCCACGCACCGCGGGCGATGATGGCCCCCGCCCCGACGCGTGCTCCCGGTTCGATGTAGGCTCCCGCCTCGATGTGCGCCTTCGGATGCACCTTGGCGCCATGCGCGACGAGACCGCGACCGTTGGCGTGCTTGCGGTACCGCAGCGTCGCTCCATGGTCGTTCTCGATGTCGACGTAGTTCTTGCCCACGATTCCTCCCGTGCTCCGGAGTTCTCCGGATATATCAACAACCACGGGAGGGGGAGATTCATTCCCGCGGATGGATACGGCTCAGCGCTGGCACCGAGGGCACCAGAACGTGATCCGCTCTCGGGTGGGATCCGCCCCCAGCTCCCCGCGACGGATGAGCGTTCCGCAGCGTCGGCAGGGGCGTCCGGAGCGTCCGTAGACCCACGTGGCCTGCCCGGGGCGGTCGATGCCGGTGAAGGTGCGGTTGCGACGGTCGCGGTTCGCGCGGATGGTCCGCACGCCCAGGTCGAGCAGGGCGGCGACGTCGACCTCCGGGGTCGGCGTGGTCGGCAGGATTCCGCGGAGGAACAGGAGTTCTGCCGCGTACTCGTTGCCGAAGCCCGCGACGTTGCGCTGATCGAGCAGGGCGACGTGGATGGCCCGAGTGTCTGCGCCGAGTCGTCGCACGGCCTCGATCGGGTCCCAGTCGGCGGCGAGCGGATCGGGGCCGAGGTAGCCGACGAGGTCGTCCTCGTCGCGAGTGGGGACGACCTCGACTTCGGCGATGTCCACGCCCACGGCCTCGCGTTCGGCCGTGCCGACGATCGCCCGCACCTTGAACGCGGGATGCCGCCACTTCTCACCGGGCCGGTACACGAACCAGGCGCCGTCCATGCGCAGATGCGAATGCAGCGTGCTCTCGCCGATCCGCAGCAGCAGGTGCTTCCCGCGAGGGACGGCGCCCTGCACGCGCTGCCCGGTGAGGTCGAGGGTCGCGAAGCGCGGAACACGGAGGTCGAAGCGGGTCACCTCCCCGCCCGCGAGGGCCTCGTCCAGACGGCGGGCCGTGCGGAAGACGGTATCGCCCTCGGGCATCAGGCGACCCCGGGTGTGCGGTCGTGCGGTCCCGGGGTCGGCGCGGGGGCGGCGACGGCGAGCGGGGTGCGGACCTGCATGTCGCGTGCCAGCATCGTGCTTCCCGCGACCGCGGCCGGCATCACGGCGACGGCGCCGCCCGGGATGAGGAAGCAGAGCTGGGTGGCCACGCCGAAGCCCAGCACGCGGGCGCGACTGCCCGAGAACAGCGCAGCGCGAGCGGCGGGGCTGAGATCCCGGGCATCGAAGGCGCGACCGGTCAGCTCCCGCGCGAGCAGGCGGCCCGTGAGGACGACGCCGGACACCGCGCCGAGGACGCCGCCGACACCGGGAACGAGGCCGATGAGGAGCACGAGGACGGCGATCAGGATGCCGAGCACGACGAGCCGGAGCCCTTCGCCGACGGTGGTCCAGAAGCTGCCGCCGTCGGCGGGGGGCGGGTCGCCGAGATCCTTCTCCACGGCGTGCCAGATGCGCTGGTAGAACGGGTCGCCGATCGTGAGGGCGAGGGCGCTGAACACGGAACTGGCCAGAGCGAGCGCGGCGGCGACCACCACGAGGCTGACCGCGGTCCGCAGGAAGCCGCGCCAGGGCTCCACCCAGCCGTCGGCGAACGGGGTGAGCCAGGCCGACAGCGAAGG
Source organism: Microbacterium sp. K36 (assembly GCF_004794355.1). Lineage (NCBI taxonomy): Bacteria > Bacillati > Actinomycetota > Actinomycetes > Micrococcales > Microbacteriaceae > Microbacterium > Microbacterium sp. K36. The sequence goes on from NZ_SSDN01000039.1 coordinate 17,343, forward strand.
CATCGACAGGATCAGCGGCACGAGGACGGCGGCGAGGAGCACGAGCGCGATGATCGCGGGGACGAGCCCGAGCGCCATCAGCCCCGGACGGGTGCGCCACACGCCGAACCCGCGGAACAGGGTGCGGACGCCGGCGGCGAACTCTCGGATCATGGCTCCAGGGTAGGGGTGGTCAATAGTGGTAGCGGGCTTGCAGGATGGTCACGTGGCGATCGGTCGCCGTGTAGACGAGGCGATGAGCTTCATCGATGCGCCGAGACCAGGCGCCGGCGAGGGCGTGCTTGAGAGGCTCGGGCTTGCCGATCCCCTGGAAGGGGTCGTCGCGGAGGGTGTCGGCGATCAGAAGGTTGATCCGTTTGAGAGTGCGCCGGTCCTCGGCCTGCCAGTGGACGTAGTCCTCCCATCCCTCCGGCGTCCAGACGAGCAGCCGAGTCGTCATGCCTCGTCGAGGTCGTGCTCGGAGACATCGCCGTCGCGGGCAGCGGCGAGGGCGCTGAGGAGTCGCCCGGCGTTCGCGGGCGAGCGCAGCAGATAGCTCGTCTCCACCAGGGAGTCGTACTCCGCCTTGGACATGAGGACGGCGCTGCCGCGGCGCGACGTGATCTCGACCTCGCTGTGATCCAGGTTGACCCGCTCGATCAGGCCGAACAGATCCCGCCGCGCTTCGCTCGTCGTGATGGCCATGTCGTTCCCTTCTGGTACGGAATATGGTACCACTCGTGTCGTGGTGATGCCGGGGTCAGACGGCCTTGCGGAGCGTGAAACCGCGCGGGGTCTGCACGAAACCCGCCTCCTGCAGAGCCCGCCCGAGGATCGTGCCGTACACCCCCTCACCGTTCACCTTCTCGACGGTGAGGGTGTCGAGGCGGCGGTCCCTGGCCGTCGTCGCGAGGTCGGCGGCGGCGGCCTGCAGCACCTCCTCGTCGTCCGTGAAGCACAGCACGGTCCGTCCGCCGCGCTCGAGCGACAGGACGAGGGCGCCGTCGACGAGCACCACGAGCCCGCCGGCCTTGCGCCCCGGGCGATGCGACACGCCCTCGAGCTTCGGCCACCCGAGCGCCGCACCGTACGGGTTCGCCGGGTCGGTGGCCGCCAGGGTGACGGCCTTCCGCGGCGGGGGGTCGGCGAGGCCGGCGTACGTGCGGAGACGGTCGACCGTGGCCGATGCCGCGAACTGTGCGGCGCCGAGCTTCTCGATCACGTAGCCGCGACGGCAGTGCCCCGCCTCCTCGAACCCGGCCAGCACGCGGTACGCCTGCGCGAAACCGCCGGGGACGCCCTCCGACTGCACGGCTCCGCGGGTGACCACCCCGTAGCGGTCGAGGAGCAGCCCGGCGGTGACGGTCGCGCGGCGCGCCGGATCGGTCTCGACCTCGGGGAGCAGCGACCACCGACCGCCGATGGAGGTCGGGCGCGGCGCGGTGCGCGTGAGCGACATGCCGCGATAGGTGCGCGCACGCGGAGCGCGGCGCTTGACCTTGTGGGCCTGAGAGCCCCCGGTCAGCAGCGAGCGGATCGGCGCGAACGTGTCGTTGGTGACGTGCCCGGACCAGGTCAGCGACCAGAGGGCCTCCAGCACCGACTGCTCGTTCTCGGCGCCGGTCATCTCCTTGAGCTGCGCGGCGAAGTAGGCGCCACCAGCCGCGAGGGCCGCGAGGAGGCGCGCCTCCAGCGACTCCGCGGCGATCTCCGCGTCCGGATCGGGCAGGGTGAACGGGGCGAGATCGGCCGGGTGCAGCGAGACCCACCCGTCGCGCCCGGGGAGCGTGCCGTGTCCGGACCAGATCACTTCGCCCGCGGCCGTGAGCTCGTCGAGCATCGCCGGGCTGTAGTCGCGCACCCGCGACGGCAGGACGAGCGACTCCCAGGCGCTGGCCGGGATGGGCACGCCGGCGAACTGCTCGATCACCGTGAGCACGCCGTCGATGCCCTCCAGGGGCCGACCGAGGTGCTGCCAGTCCGGCAGGAACCGCGCATAGGCCTCCGGGGAGACCGGTTCGACCGACCCGCGGATCGCCGCGAGCGACCGCATGCGCAGCCGCCGCAGCACCTCGGTGTCGCACCACTCGATGTCGTCGCCGCTGCCGGCCGCGGTGGGGAGGAAGTACCCGCTCGTGAGGCGGCCGTTCGTCTCCAGGCGCTGCAGGGTGTGCCGGGCGACCGCGGTGCCGAGGCCGAAGCGCTCAGCGACGGCTGCGGTGGTGAACGGGCCGTGGGTGCGGGCGTGACGGGCCACGAGGTCGCCCAGGGGGTCTGCCAGGGGCTCGAGGAATGCCACGGGGATGCCGGTCAGCAGGGCGGCCCCGAGAGCGTCGCGCAGGCGCCCGGCGTCCTCGATCGCGGCGACCCTGGCAACGCCGGCGATCGTGACGGGGATGGCCCGCCGCGCGGTCACGAGGTCGTCGAGCAGCGTCGCCGCGGTCGCTCCGCCGGTGGACTCCGGATCGAGGCGTGCCGCCACCTCGTCCGCGTCGAGCGGGCCGAGCAGCCGGAGCAGGTCGGCGACGCCCTCCAGGCCGCGCGCCCGACGCTCCGGGTCGAGGCGCTGGGCCTCGCGCTCGAACTGCGCGATGACGTCGGGGTCGAGGAGCTCGCGCAGCTCGACCGTGCCCAGCAGCTCGCCGAGGAGCGCCGGGTCGACGGAGAGAGCGGCGGCGCGGCGTTCCGCGAGCGGCGAGTCGCCCTCGTACATGAACGCGCCGACGTAGCCGAAGAGGAGGTCGCGCGCGAACGGCGACGGTTGTCCCGGCTGGGTCTCGACGAGGCGGATGCGACGGTCGGCGATGCTCGTCGCGAGCTTCCGCAGCGAGGGCAGGTCGTAGACGTCCTGCAGCACCTCGCGCAGGGTCTCCAGGATCACGGGGAACGTCGGGTGCCGGCGTGCGACCTCGAGGAGTTGGGCTGAGCGCTGGCGCTGCTGCCACAGCGGCGTGCGGCGGTTGGGGTTCGTGCGGGGCATGAGCAGCGCCCGCGCGGCGCACTCGCGGAACCGCGAGGCGAACAGCGCCGAGCCGCCGACCTCCTGCGTGACGAGCTGCTCGAGCTCGTCGGGGTCGAACACGAAGAGCTCCGCCCCGGGCGGGTCCGACTCGGCGTCGGGGATGCGGACGATGATGCCGTCGTCGCTGGCCACCGCGGAACCCTCGACGCCGAGACGCTCCCGCACTCGCGCATTGATCGCGAGCGCCCAGGGCGCATGCACCTTCATGCCGTACGGGGAATGCAGGATGACCCGCCAGTCGCCGACCTCGTCATGTCCGCGCTCGACGGTCAGGGTGCGGTCCGTCGGCAGGGTGCCCGTGGCCTCCCGCTGCTCGGAGAGATGCGCGAGGAGGTTCGCGCGCGCCTGCTCGTCGAGCCCGGCCGCGATGAGACGCTGCTCCGCCTTCTCCGGCTTCGCGGCGGACACCTCGCGGGAGAACGCCCCGAGCGCCTCGCCCAGCTCGAACGGGCGGCCGATGCCGTCGCCGTGCCAGAACGGCACCTTGCCGGGCTGGCCGTAGGCGGGGATGACGTTGACGCGGTCGTGGGTGATCTCGGCGATGCGCCAGCTCGTCGTGCCCAGGGTGAACACGTCGCCGACGCGGGACTCGTAGACCATCTCCTCGTCGAGCTCACCCACTCGGGCGCCCGTGGACTCGCCGGCCACGAAGACGCCGAAGAGGCCGCGGTCGGGAATGGTGCCGCCGCTGGTGACCGCGATCCGCTGTGCCCCAGGGCGGCCCGTGAGCGTGCCGGCGTCGCGATCCCAGACGAGGCGCGGCCGCAGCTCGGCGAACTCGTCGGAGGGGAAGCGGCCGGCCAGCAGGTCGAGCGTGGCCTCGTACGCCGAGCGGGGGAGCGACTGGAACGGGGCCGAGCGGCGGACGGTCTCGAACCACTCCTCGACGCTGATGGGGGCCAAGGCGCTGGCGGCGACGGTCTGCTGGGCGAGGATGTCGAGCGGGTTCCGCGGCACCTGGATGGCCTCGATCCTCCCCGCCAGCATCCGCTCCGTCACGATCGCCGTATGCAGCACGTCGCCCCGGTGCTTCGGGAACAGGGCTGCGCGGCTGATCTCGCCGACCTGGTGCCCGGCCCGTCCCACGCGCTGGAGCCCGGAGGCCGCGGACGGCGGCGCCTCGACCTGGATCACGAGGTCGACGGCGCCCATGTCGATGCCGAGCTCCAGGCTGCTCGTGGCGACCACGCAGCGGAGTACCCCTGACTTCAGCTCCTCCTCGACCTGCGCGCGCTGCTCTTTCGACACCGAGCCGTGGTGGGCCTTGGCGAGCACGGGATCGGCGCCGGCGGTGGACCCCGCCTGCGCCATCATGGCGGCGGGCACAGTCGGCTCCGGAAGCGCGACCCCGATCCGCTCCGCATAGATCTCGTTCAGCCGTCCGGTCAGCCGTTCCGCGAGGCGGCGGGAGTTCGCGAAGACGATTGTCGAGTTGTTCTGGAGGATGCGGTCGACGATCGCCTCCTCGACGTGCGGCCACACCGAGCCGGTGACCTCGGTGTACTCCGCATCGATCCCCGGGGCCTCCGGCGGCGCCCCGGGCGGGGGTGGCGGGTTGGTCATGTCGTCCATCGGCACCACGACGCCGAGCTCGAAGGTCTTCGATGCCGGGGGAGCGACGATCTCGACCGGGTCGGCGCCGCCGAGGAACCGCGCCACCTCGTCGATCGGACGGACGGTGGCCGAGAGGCCGATGCGCTGCGCTGCGGTCTCCGCGCCGTGGGATCGGCGGAGGGCGTCGAGGCGCTCCAGGCTCACCGCGAGGTGCGCGCCGCGCTTGGTGGCGGCGACCGCGTGCACCTCGTCGATGATGACCGTGTGCACGTCGCGCAGGGTGTCGCCGGCCCGGCTCGTGAGCATGAGGTACAGCGACTCGGGCGTGGTGATGAGGATGTCGGGGGGATCGGACACGAGCTTGCGGCGATCGCTCGACGTGGTGTCGCCCGAGCGGACGCCCACCGTGATGCCGGGGGCGGTGAGACCGAGCCGCCGCGCGGACTGGCCGATGCCGATGAGGGGCGAGCGCAGGTTGCGCTCCACGTCCACGCCGAGAGCCTTGAGCGGCGAGATGTAGAGGATCCGCGTGCGGGACCCGTCCTTCTTCGGCTCCTCCGGAGGGTCGGCGCGCTCGCGGAACACGCTGTCGATCGCCCAGAGGAACGCCGACAGGGTCTTGCCGGAACCGGTCGGGGCGACGACGAGGGCGTGCTTGCCGGCGGAGATCGCCTCCCACGCGCCCGCCTGCGCCGGTGTGGGGGCGGTGAAGGCACCCCGGAACCAGTCCTGTGTGGCCGGGGTGAAGCGGTCGAGCACGTCGCTCATGCCTCCATCATTCCCGACCCCACCGACATCCGGCTCGGACCTTGACACCCGGCTGCCCCGCCGCACGACCCTGTTCCGCCCGCACGACGGAACCACGCTTCCGGTCGTGCGGGCGGACCCAGGTCGTGCAGGCGGAACGAGGGATGGGGTCACCCGACCTCCCGCAACCCGCCGTCGGCATCGATCTCCAGGGTGAGGTCGAGGTCGAGCCGGGCGAGGAAGGCGTCGTCGTGGCTCACGACGAGCACCGCCCCTCGGTAGGCCCGCAGCGCCTCGACGAGCTGGTCGACCGTGTCGAGGTCGAGGTTGTTCGTCGGCTCGTCGAGGACGACGAGGTGCGGCGCCGGATCCGTGAGGAGCAGCCGGGCCAGGGCGACCCGGAACCTCTCCCCGCCGGAGAGCGCCGACACCGGGCGGTCGGTCGTCCCGCCCCGGATGAGGAACCGGGCGAGCCGGTTGCGGAGCTCCTTCTCCGGGACCTGCGGTGCCGCGGCGGCCACGTTCGCGAAGACGGACAGGCTTTCGTCGAGACCGTCGACGCGCTGCGGGAGGTAGCCGATCCGGTCGGTGAGCGCCTCCGCCCGGAGCTCCGGCCGTTCACAACTCAGGAGATCGCGCCCGATCTCCGCCTCCGGCGTCGGATTCGGACGTTCCGGCGCCTCTTGTCCTGAGTTGTGCACGGCCCCGTCGACCAGCCGCTCCAGCAGCGTCGTCTTGCCGGCGCCGTTGCGGCCGATGAGAGCCACGCGCTCCGGACCCTGGATCACCCACGACCGTTCCGGATCGCCGAGCTCGGCGATCCGGCGGCTCCGCGACACGTCGGGGTCCGGCAGCTCGATCTTCATCGACGCGTCGGAGCGGACCCGTCGTCCCGCGGCATCGTGTGCCGCGCGGGCCGCGTCCTCCTTCGCGCCGACCTCGGTGCGCAGCCTCCCCGCGGACACCTCGGCGGCCATCTTCCGACCGTGCGCGACGATCTTCGGGACGCGCTTCTCGACCTCGGCCTTCTTCGCAGTCCGGGCGCGGTGGGCGAGCTTGACCTCGGCCTCGATCCGCTGGCGCTTCTCCTTGCGGAGCACCTGGGCGGCGGCGACCTCGGCCTGCTTCGCCGCGTCCTGCTCCGCGTCGAGCCACGCGCGCCACTCGGAGTAGGGGCCGCCGAACACGGAGAGGTTCCGTCCGTACAGCTCGGCGGTGTCGTCCATGAGCTCGAGCAGAGCGAGGTCGTGGCTCACGACGATGAGCGTGCCCTTCCACGACTGCACCATCGCGGCGAGGGCCGCCCTGGCGTCGCGGTCGAGATTGTTCGTCGGCTCGTCGAGGAGGGTGATGGGAGCCCGCCGCAGCC